>SLFB01000306.1 GCA_007124475.1 Vibrio sp.
AGGCTTTTATGACTTCAGGGCCGATAATGGTTCAGGTGCTAGAAGGTGAAGATGCGATCGCTCGTTATCGTGAACTAATGGGGAAAACAAATCCCGATGAGGCGGCATGCGGTACAATTCGAGCTGATTATGCGTTGAGTATGCGTCATAATTCTGTACACGGTAGTGATAGCCCAGCTTCGGCTGCTCGTGAAATAGAGTTTTTCTTTCCAGCGTCTGAAATTTGTCCTCGCCATTCTTAAGCGTGACTAGCGGAGATATCACATCCTAAGAGCTCACTATTGAGCTCTTTTTATATACTAATGCGGTGAAATTGGCCGCTTATCCCCATCCATTGGTCTCACCAACTAGCCTACGGCTGTTCAAATTTGTTTCAGACAAATTTGTCACTCATTACTCGCTGAGTTCAGCCACTTAATTATACCCAAACCACTTGGCGTTGCAGGTAGGCAGCAAGTGAGTGAATCCCCATGAGCATAGACAGACTATGTGATTGGGGGGGGGGACGAACGTAGCCAACACCCCTGCAGCTTCAAGTCGGAAGGGGATACAATGGCAAGTGATTAGCGATAGATGGCGCAAAAAATTCATGGTTTTACTATGCTTGTTGTCATTGAGTAAAGGCTGTACAATTCGCGCCCTTAATTCTTGTTCTATCTCCAATGCAGAGAGGCCGCATGACCACTGGAAAAGTTAATCTACTCGATTTTGATCGCAAAGGCTTACGTACTTATTTCGCTGAAGAACTGGGTGAAAAAGCATTTCGTGCCGATCAGGTAATGAAGTGGATTTATCACTTCGGTTGTGATGACTTCGAAAAAATGACGAATATAAACAAAGCTTTGCGTGAAAAGCTGCAGGCGCATTGTGAAATTCGTGCCCCTTATGTTTCTGATGCCCAATACTCCAGTGATGGCACCATCAAATGGGCGATGCGTGTTGGCGATCAAGACGTTGAAACGGTATATATTCCTGAAGATGACCGAGCGACTTTGTGTGTCTCCTCACAGGTTGGATGTGCGCTAGAGTGTAAGTTTTGCTCCACAGCCCAGCAAGGTTTTAACCGAAATTTACGCGTATCTGAAATAATCGGTCAAGTATGGCGTGCAGCAAGAGAAGTTGGGTTAGAAAAAGAAACTGGCCGCCGCCCGATCACCAATGTTGTTATGATGGGCATGGGGGAACCTTTGCTTAATATGAAAAACCTCATCCCAGCACTAGAAATTATGCTTGATGATCTTGGATTTGGTTTATCTAAGCGCCGAGTGACAGTATCAACCTCAGGTGTGGTATCTGGATTAGAACAAATGACCGGTCAAATTGACGTGGCATTGGCAATATCCCTACACGCACCTAATGATCAGCTGCGTAGCGAAATCATGCCCATTAATGACCGTTGGGATATACAAGATTTTCTGGCAGCAGTGCGTCGTTATATCGCATCGTCGAATGCCAACCGCGGCAAGGTTACGGTGGAATATGTTTTGCTTGATCATGTTAATGACGGTACCGAACATGCTCATGAGTTGGCGCAATTGATGAAAGATACGCCGTGTAAGATTAACTTAATTCCGTTTAATCCATATCCAGGCTCACCATATAAGAAACCCAGTAATTCGCGTATTGATCGTTTTCAGAAAACGTTAATGCAATATGAGCATACCGTTACGATTCGTAAAACTCGTGGTGATGATATCGATGCTGCATGTGGTCAGTTAGTCGGTGATGTCATAGACCGTACTAAGCGGACCAAATTAAAACAATCAGCGGCGCAAGTTATTCCAGTCAAGGCAGTTTAAAAGTCAGTTTTGCTGAAAACCTATCCAACACTGCACGTGGCTATTGGCGTATTATACTCTGCTTACCTTAAGCTGCAGGGGTGTTGGTTAGGTTTGCTCACCCCAATCACATAGTTTGTCTATGCTCATGGGGATGAACTCACTTGCCGCCTAGCTGCAACGCCAAATGGTTTGGCTATAAAGTTCAGTGTTGTTGCATAATGTTCGATGGTTTGATAACTGAAATAGTCATTAATCATTGCGTTTTTATGTCAATTTAACGAAAAATCTTGACCCAGTAGTAATTTCTTTTTCAAATCAATGTTGTTTACCGTTCAAGATCCATTAGAATGAATTTATATAACCTTATTCTATATAGTGGCCTAATCAACCCAATGTGATACCCAAAATAGTGATTGATAGTTGTTTGGCTTATTTGCTTTGTTTAGACATTGAGTCAGTGTTAAAAATAAATATCAACTCGGGTATGCACATAGGTATGATGAGTTTTTCTGATAACAGTAATGATTGTTTATTAGAGATAATTAATTAACAGCGTAGGCTTTGGTTTTCACACGAATAAAGAGATTGATAGCGCGGATGAATACACAGCAAGAGACTATCGTTGAAGAGATGCCTGACGTACCACAACCGGGATTACTGCTCAAGCAGCAACGCGAAGCTTTAGGATTGAGTCAGCAAGAAGTTGCCGATAGGTTGCGCTTACGGGTGACCATTATCCGCAATATAGAAGATAACGAATTTGATTCAGATTTAGTGGCCACTTTTACACGTGGTTACTTACGTTCTTATGCCAAATCAGTGGGCTTGCCAGCAAATAAAGTTATTGAGGCTTATGAGTTTCATTATGTGCTAGAGCCGCCAGTTCAAAAGATGAAGAGCTTTTCCAAAAAGACCAAGCGCGATCAACACGATAATAGAATTATGTTCATTACTTGGCTGATTGTATTGATTATTATTGGTATGTCATCGTTATGGTGGTGGCAGAATAACCAGTTAAATAATGCATTACCTAAAGAATCTCCTGAACTGAGCAGTGATAGCGCATCACCTTCATCGGATAACTCTGAGCCTATCTTGGCTGAATTGCCAACGGTGACGGAATTAACTTCACAGCAGCAGGCCAATGGCGATGAGTTGCTCGCCAGTCAGCAAGCCGCTCATCAAGCCAATGATGTGTCATCCGTTGTGTCAGAAAACACAACTGCAACAGTAAACGAAAGTGCAACAGTAAACCAAGCTAATCCCAATAAGGTTGAAATCAGCAAGCCATCAACAGATGATATTAACTTACTGAGCATGAAATTTAGCGCTGATTGTTGGATTCAAGTGAAAGACGCCTCAGGAAAAACGCTAGCCGTTGGGGTTAAAAAAGCGGGGGACTCGATAAATGTTCGCGGTGAAACCCCACTCAGTGTCATTCTTGGAGCGCCGGAAGGCGTTTCTGTCACATTTGCAAGTGAACCTGTCGACCTTTCTGGGTATACTGCAGGCAGAGTAGCTAGATTCACCTTACCTTAGACGAAATTATGCAACACAAGTCACCTATTAAACGTCGCCCATCGACACGTATCTATGTAGGCAACGTACCCATTGGCGATGGCGCGCCCATCGCCGTTCAATCTATGACCAATACTCGTACTACTGATGTGGCTGCCACTGTGGCGCAAATTCAGGCTTTACAAAAGGTTGGTGCCGATATTGTTCGAGTCTCCGTTCCGACTATGGATGCTGCAGAAGCTTTTAAGCTCATCAAGCAGCAGGTATCCATTCCTCTGGTGGCTGATATTCACTTTGATTATCGAATTGCACTTAAAGTGGCTGAATATGGCGTCGATTGCTTACGCATCAATCCGGGTAATATTGGTAATGAGGCCCGTATTCGCTCGGTGGTAGACTGCGCTCGAGATAAAGGCATCCCCATTCGTATCGGCGTTAACGGCGGTTCATTGGAAAAAGACATTCAAGTGAAATACGGTGAGCCGACTCCCGAAGCCTTAGTTGAGTCAGCTATGCGCCATGTTGATATTCTTGATCGGCTTAATTTTGATCAATTTAAAGTCAGCGTTAAAGCATCAGATGTCTTTTTAGCGGTAGATTCTTATCGCTTGTTAGCGAAACAGATTGATCAACCCTTACATTTGGGGATCACAGAAGCTGGCGGAGCTCGAGCTGGCTCAGTGAAATCAGCTGTCGGATTAGGCATGTTATTAGCCGAAGGGATTGGCGATACTTTACGTATTTCTCTGGCCGCGGATCCTATTGAAGAAATCAAAGTAGGGTTTGATATTCTCAAATCTTTACGCATTCGTTCTCGAGGCATTAATTTTATTGCTTGCCCAAGCTGTTCTCGTCAAGAATTTGATGTAATTGGTACAGTAAATGCTCTTGAACAACGCTTAGAAGATGTTTTGACGCCGATGGATGTTTCTATCATTGGCTGTGTCGTGAATGGGCCTGGTGAAGCGGAAGTGTCACATTTAGGTCTAGCTGGCAGTAATAAAAAAAGTGCTATTTATGAAGATGGCATTCGTCAAAAAGAGCGTTTCGACAATGACGACTTAGTCTCTCAGCTCGAAGCGAAGATTCGTGCGAAAGCCGCTCAATTAGACGTTAACAATCGTATTGCTATTCAGCAAATCGAACAAGATTAATTTCATCCTATTACGGTAAGTATTTTGGCAAAGACTATTCAAGCTATTCGAGGTATGAACGACTGCCTCCCCACTCAATCTCCGTTGTGGCAAAAAGTCGAAGAAGCAGTAAAAAGCGTAGTAAACGCTTACGGCTACAGCGAAGTTCGCATGCCGATTGTTGAGATGACGCATTTATTTAGCCGTGCAATTGGTGAAGTAACCGACGTGGTTGAAAAAGAAATGTACACTTTTGCTGACCGTAACGGGGATAGCTTAAGCTTACGTCCCGAAGGTACAGCTGGGTGCGTTCGCGCTGGTATTGAACATGGTTTGTTATATAACCAAGAGCAACGTTTATGGTATATCGGTCCAATGTTCCGCCATGAGCGCCCACAAAAAGGCCGTTATCGTCAGTTTCACCAATGCGGTGTTGAGGTGTTTGGGGTTGATGGGCCTGACATCGATGCAGAGCTGATTATCATGACCGCTCGTTTATGGCGCAAGCTTGGTATTGCAGAGCATGTACGCTTAGAGTTGAACTCAATTGGCTCTCTAGCTGCTCGCGCTGAATACCGTACGGCACTGATTGCTCATCTTGAGCAGCATCAAGCGGCACTCGATGAGGATAGTAAGCGTCGCATGTACACTAACCCATTACGTGTACTCGATAGCAAAAACCCTGATGTGCAAGCTATTTTAGTTAATGCTCCTGAGTTAGCTGATTACTTGGATCAAGAATCAAAACAACATTTTAATGGTTTATGTGAACTTCTTGATGCTGCAGGAATCGAATATACCGTTAATCAACGTTTAGTTCGCGGATTGGACTATTACAACCGCACCGTATTTGAGTGGATAACAGAAAGCCTGGGTTCACAAGGTACCGTTTGTGGCGGTGGGCGTTACGATGGCTTAGTTGAGCAGTTAGGTGGTAAGCCTACACCAGCGGTTGGATTTGCTATGGGCTTAGAGCGCCTAGTGTTAATGATGGAGACATTAGGTAATACAGAAGTACGTCGTAATGTCGATGTTTATATTGTTACCGCTGGTGAGGGGACAACCATTGCTGGTATTACCTTAGCTGAGCAGCTACGTGAGCAAATTCCTGGCATTCGAGTAATGAACCATTGTGGTGGCGGGAACTTTAAAAAACAATTTAAGCGTGCCGATAAAGTGGGTGCCGCCGTAGCCTTAGTGCTTGGTGAAGATGAAGTCGCTCAACAAACGGTGGTATTGAAAGATTTAATGGGCGGTCAGCAAATGACATTAGCACAAAGTGAAGTCGCTGCCCAATTGAGCCATCTCGTATAAGTGTACGTTTTTAAGATTTACTTTTAAGAGGACAGGAAGTGGAACTCTACGATACCGAAGAACAACAGGTTGAAGCGATTAAAGATTGGTGGAAAGAAAATGGTAAGGCGGTAATTATTGGTGCTGTGGTTGGTTTAGGCAGTATCTTTGGTTGGCGTTATTACCAGCACTCCACTTTAACTGCCCAGGAGATCACTTCTGAAAGTTATCGCCAGGTAATGGCAAACTTAACCGCTCAAGGGCTTAATGCTGAGTCTGATTTACTGCATTTTGTCGAGCAGTATCCTAAATCGCAATACGCAGTGTTAGCGGCGATGCAATTGGCCAAGGTACAAGCCGAAGCTGGCCAATTGGATGAAGCTATTGCCCAACTTAAGTGGGCACAGGGAGCAACCAAAGATGCGGCACTTAGCCCCATTTTGACCCTAAATATTGCTCGCTTACAGGCTGAGCAAAATAACTTTGACATGGCGTTGGCGGAACTGACAACCATCACCGATGCAAACTGGTTAGCTCGAGCTGCAGAGTTACGTGGAGATATCGCCTTACGTCAAGGTGATAAAGACGCCGCTTATGCGGCTTATTCTGAGGCTCAGCAGGCGTCGAGTTCTAGTCAAACTTTACAACTAAAGCTAGATGATCTTGCCAGATAAGGGCAGCCATTGATGAAGAAAATGTTCAACAAAGTGCTGTTATCGGCAGCCATGTTAGGTTTGCTTGCTGGCTGTGCTGGTGAGAAAGAAAATGTCATTATGGCTCCTCTTCCTAGTGTGAGCAGTGAATTTACTCCTCAAACGGTGTGGCAAGCGTCTGTTGGCCGAGGGGTAGGGCACTTTTTCTCTAACCTCACCCCGGAATTTGCTTACGGTAAATTATTTGTTGCCAGCCGTGACGGTGAAGTAAGAGCACTTGATCCTGCAACCGGGCAAGTTTTATGGCGAGTCAGTCTCCGAGAAGGTAAATCAGCTCGTCTTTCCGGTGGGATCGTTGCGGCCTATAATCAACTTTTTATTGGTAGCGAAAATGGGCAAGTATTAGCACTCAATGCTGAAACGGGTGAGCTAAATTGGCGCGTTGAAGTATCTGGTGAGGTCCTTGCTCCGGTTGCGACGGACAGCAATCTGATTATTGCTCATACCAGTCGTGGGATCTTAGTCGCTCTCGACAGTCGAACCGGTGAGCAAAAATGGACCATCAGTACAGAAGTGCCGAGCTTAACGCTACGTGGCGATAGTCGCCCAGTAACGGCTTCCGGTGGTGTATTTTGGGGCACAGCCAATGGTCGACTAGCGGCAGCGGTTATTGAGCGTGGTCAATTGATTTGGCAACAGCCAATTGGTTTACCTCAAGGTGCAACAGAAATCGATCGCCTGGTTGATGTAGATGCAGCGCCATTGATCATTGGTGCCAACCTGTATGCAATTGGTTTTAATGGTCAGTTGACCGCGATTGATTTGCGTTCAGGTAGTGCGGTTTGGAAGCGTAACTATTCATCGACGCAAGATATGGCGACTGATGGCCGGCGATTATTTTTAGTCACAGACAAAGATCATTTGGTTGCTGTTGATGCCCGAAGTGGAACTGAGTTGTGGCAAAATAATCAATTACAACACCGTTTATTAACCGCCCCGCGTTTGGTGAATGGTTATGTTGTGGTCGGTGATAGCCAAGGTTATCTGCACTGGCTTGATAGCCAAACCGGAGAGTTTGTTGCTCAGCAATTCGTTAGTCGTAGTGGATTAGCGGTTGGTCCTTTACCATTAGAAAGTGGTTATGTTGTCATCTCACGAGATGGTAAAATAAAGAAACTGACGATCACACAATAAATCGTGATATAATTCACAAACGGCTCCTCGCTGGGTACAGTTAGGAGCCGTTTTGCTGTAATGAGCCTTGAGTGGATATACTCAACAGTGTTTGTATCAGGGCCGTTTAGTACCGTGTTGCAAGATCTTTTGCGTATAATTACATAAGAAATAAATAGTATTGAGGTTGTTATGATACCTGTTGTTGCTCTTGTTGGGCGTCCTAATGTAGGTAAATCGACGTTATTTAACCGACTCACCCGTACACGAGATGCACTGGTAGCGGACTTCCCTGGTTTAACTCGTGATCGCAAATATGGCCAAGCTAAGCTTGGCGAAAACGAATTTATTGTGATCGATACCGGTGGTATTGATGGCACTGAAGAAGGCGTAGAAACGAAAATGGCTCAACAATCACTAGCGGCGATTGATGAAGCGGATGTTGTATTATTTATGGTAGATGGTCGCGCTGGACTGACTTCCGCCGATGAAGCCATTGCCCAACATTTACGCCGTATCAATAAAAGTGCCATTTTAGTGGTTAATAAAGTTGATGGTATTGATGCAGATGCCGCATGTGCCGAATTTTGGCAGCTAGGCATGGGCTCAGAGATGTATCAAATTGCAGCCGCCCATGGTCGTGGTGTTGCGGTCTTGATTGATCGTGCGCTAAACCCATTAGCTGAGCAGATGAATCAAGATGAACAGAGTCTAGAAGATCTCACTGACTTTATTGATAATGAAGAAGTTGAGCAGCTAGAGTATAGCGAAGAAGAAGCAGAAGCCGAATTTAAGCGTCTGCAAGATCAGCCCATTAAACTGGCTATTATCGGACGTCCAAATGTGGGTAAATCCACCTTGACCAACCGGATCTTAGGTGAAGAGCGAGTGGTTGTTTACGATATGCCAGGAACAACACGTGATTCGATCTATATTCCGATGCAGCGAGATGAACGCGAGTATGTTTTGATCGATACCGCAGGAGTTCGTCGTCGCAGAAGTATTAATGAAACGGTTGAAAAATTTTCAGTGGTTAAAACTCTGAAAGCGATTGAAGATGCTAACGTTGTTCTCTTAGTGATTGATGCACGAGAGAATATTTCTGATCAAGATTTGAGTTTATTGGGCTTTACTTTAAACTCTGGACGATCGGTTGTGATTGCTATTAATAAGTGGGATGGCTTAAGCAATGATACCAAAGAGCAAGTGAAGAAAGAGCTCGATCGCCGTTTAGGTTTTGTCGATTTTGCTCGCATCCACTTTATTTCAGCATTACATGGTACAGGGGTTGGTCATCTGTTTGAATCGGTGCAAGAAGCTTATCGCTCTGCCACAACCCGAGTAGGGACTTCGGTTCTGACTCGGATCATGAAGATGGCTACTGATGATCACCAACCACCATTGATCCGTGGTCGCCGAGTGAAGTTAAAATACGCTCATGCTGGTGGCTATAATCCTCCAATCATCGTTATTCATGGTAACCAAGTTAATGATTTACCGCATTCTTATAAACGTTATTTAATGAACTATTATCGTAAATCATTAGAGATCATGGGGACACCGATTCGGATTCAGTTCCAAAATAGCGAAAATCCATTTGAACACAAAGTAAATAAGATGACGTTATCGCAAGAGCGTAAACGTAAGCGTTTGATGAGTATGGTTAAAGATCGCCGGAAATAAATGATTATGCTTTAGGTTGAGCTGCGATTGAGTCATTAGGTTTGATGGTTGACTAGCCAATTAACGGTTCAATAGTGAGTAACAAACGGGCATCGCTGTAATCAGTGATGCCCGTTAAGTTTTTATAAGCCTATGTGCTTTTTACTTAAAGCTGAAGTGAGCTAAAAGAACTCAGTCATTGATCAGCATAGCCATGAATACCCAGTACTTGGCCATCTAATAGCGCTTTGCCATCCACCATGGCAAGGCGACCTTCAATGAACCATTGAACCACTAAGGGATAAATACGATATTCCTGACATTGAACTCGTGCGGTTAAACTCTCGATATCGTCATTATCAAAAATCGGAACTTTAGCTTGTAAGATAACAGGGCCGCCATCTAACTGCTCGGTGACAAAATGCACGCTCGTACCGTGTTCTTCATCTCCCGCATGAATTGCCCGTTGATAGGTATTCAAACCTGGGTATTTAGGTAATAGCGAAGGATGAATATTGATCATCCGTCCTAGGTAATGACGCACGAAGTCACTGCTTAAAATGCGCATATAACCAGCCAGTACGACCAGATCTGGAGCATATTGATCAATCTTATGCATTAAGTCAGTATCAAAGGCATCACGGGTATCATAGGCTTTAGGGTCGACAAAATGAGCATCAGCGCCAGCATTTTTTGCTCGCTGCAAAGCGAAAGCAGTTGCTTTGTTTGAAAAAACAGCTGTTACTTTGCCATGCGAAATACTTGTCTCACAAGCATCGATGATCGCTTGTAAATTGGAACCGTTTCCTGAAACTAAAACAACAATACTTTTCATGAATTAATTGATCTCTACTTGCTCTTCATTGGCTTTCGCATTGGCTATTTGGCCTATGACCCAAGCGGTCTCACCTTCTTGTTGTAGTAGCTCGACCGCTGCGGCTGCTTGAGCCTGTGGTAAAGCAATCACTAAGCCTACGCCACAGTTAAAGGTGCGATACATTTCTCGGTTACTTACGTTGCCTTTTTCTTGTAGCCAATTAAAAATGGCCGGCCATTGCCAGCTGTTACCATCGATCACCGCTTTGGTCCCAGCAGGTAATACGCGCGGGATGTTTTCCCAGAAACCACCGCCAGTAATGTGTGAGATAGCATGGATATCATGAGTCGCAATCAGTTTTAATCCAGACTGGATATAAATTTTAGTTGGTTCAATCAGGTGTTCAGCGATGGTTTTTCCAGCTAACATTTCGTTTTTATCTGCACTAGAAACTTCAAGAATTTTACGTATTAGTGAGTAACCATTGGAGTGGGGACCACTCGAACCTACCGCGATTAATGCGTCGCCAACCGCGACTTTTGAACCATCGATAATCGTTTCTTTTTCCACTACGCCGACACAAAAGCCAGCGACATCGTAGTCTTGACCATCATACATACCAGGCATTTCAGCGGTTTCACCACCAATCAAAGCGCAACCTGCTTGTAAGCAACCATCAGCAATACCTGAAACGACGTCCGCTGCGGTATCAACATCCAGTTTGCCTGTGGCATAGTAATCAAGGAAAAACAGTGGCTCAGCGCCTTGAACGATGAGGTCATTGACGCACATGGCGACTAAATCAATACCAATAGTGTCGTGTTTATTCATATCCAACGCTAAGCGGAGTTTGGTTCCAACCCCATCAGTACCGGAAACCAATACGGGATGTTTGTATTTACTCGGCAGTTCACACAAAGCCCCAAAACCGCCAATGCCTCCCATCACTTCTGGGCGACGAGTTCGTTTTACTGCACCTTTAATTCTTTCAACCAGTGCGTTACCTGCATCGATATCTACGCCTGCATCTTTATAGCTAAGAGATGTGTTATTACCGCTCACGGGGAAGTCCTCGATCTAATTGGATATGAAAACGCGGTTATTCTACAGGGGTTAATTAAAAAAAGAAAACGTTTGCGTCAGTTTTTTATTCGGATTTAAACACTTAAAATAGCGAGAAATCTGTGTATAATCGGAAAGTTTATTTAAATTACGCCGGAGATTAATATGAAAGTTGTTGAAGTGAAGCACCCTCTTGTTAAGCATAAATTGGGCCTTATGCGAGAAGTAGAAATCAGCACTAAACGCTTTCGCGAGCTAGCGACCGAAGTAGCTAGTCTACTCACTTATGAAGCAACCTCCGATTTTGAAACAGAAAAAGTGACGATTGAAGGCTGGGATGGCCCAGTGGCGGTGGATCAAATTAAAGGTAAAAAAGTAACGGTTGTGCCAATCTTACGTGCAGGGCTTGGCATGATGGACGGCGTTCTTGAGCACATTCCAAGTGCAAGGATCAGCGTGGTTGGTATTTATCGTGATGAAGAGACGCTGGAGCCAGTTCCTTACTTTAATAAGCTCGCCTCGAATATTGAAGAGCGGATTGCCTTAGTGGTTGATCCTATGCTGGCAACTGGGGGCTCAATGATTGCTACGATTGATCTACTAAAAGAGAAAGGGTGTAATCAAATCAAAGTCTTGGTTTTGGTTGCTGCGCCAGAAGGCATCGAAGCACTACAAAAAGTTCATCCCGATGTTGAATTGTACACGGCAGCGGTTGATGAAAAATTGAACGACAAAGGTTATATCGTACCAGGCTTAGGTGATGCTGGTGATAAGATCTTTGGTACGAAATAATGACAAATTTTGCTGATTGATTTTTGATGGCTGATAGTGCAACGGCTTAAGGTAGCCGTTGCTAGTTGAAAGAGAATAAACCAATGAGGAGCTTTGGCTCCTTATTGGTTGTGCTCGATTATCCGTTGCCTAATTACAACTCCAAGTTATTTGGCTAACCATTCCATTATTTTTTTAAGCTCAACGTACCAGTTTTTCTACTTTGTTGATTGTTTTTCGGGCGCTGGTTATTGTCGTGGCGTTTATTATCGCCATGTTGTTGGCGTTTTTCTCGACCTTTTTTAGAATTAGGGGCGTGGCGTAATTCATCCGCTTGACGGCCTTGATAGGTTTTATGCCCTGAGCGAGAGGTGGCTTTAGCTGCTGAAATCCGACTATCGAACAGCTTAGCATCGGTTGCTTTAGCAATGCTTTTACCTGAGCTATCTGTTTTCGAGGCTTCTTCGGTACTCAGAGAACCTTCACACATGGCTAAAATCTGATTAACTTCTGCATCGGTTAAGTAGCGCCACTGACCGTTCGGGATGCCATCGAGAGTGATATTCATAATTCTCACCCGACGTAATTTATAAACCTCATAGCCCAATGCTTCACACATACGGCGTATTTGACGATTTAAACCTTGAGTCAGAATGATTCGAAATGAATACTGAGTCTCTTTCGTAACCTTACAAGGTAATGTTATGGTGTCTAATATATTGACGCCACTAGACATTTGGCGAATAAACTCAGAGGTAATGGGTTTGTTGACTCGTACAACGTACTCTTTTTCATGATTATTTCCAGCCCGAAGGATCTTATTAACGATGTCGCCATCATTAGTTAAAAAAATCAGACCATCTGAGGGTTTATCTAAACGTCCAATAGGGAAAATACGTTTTTGGTGACCCACAAAGTCAACAATGTTGCCAACGACATCTTGCTCTGTGGTGCAAGTAATTCCCGTTGGTTTATTGAGCGCAATATAAATCGGCTTTTCTTTTTCACCGATAGGTTGCCCATCGATACACACAAGATCCTGTTCGTTTACCTTGGTACCCATTTCAGGTTTGTGGCCGTTAATGGTTACTCGCCCTTGTTCAATTAATTTGTCAGCCTCACGACGAGAACAAAAGCCCGTTTCACTGATGTACTTATTTAAACGTTTTTCTACTAATGATGACATAAACACTCCTAACGTTTCTCAACGGCGTGGTAACAGATGAAGAGAGAACATAGTTTAAAGTCGGCATTTTATCAGTTATTACGCCTTAACCAAGGCGTTTTTGATGCCGCTCTCGATTATCATTTTTTTGATGTTGACTTTTTTTAAGCAGTACATACACCGCACCACTTCCGCCATGAAAGCGCTGCGCACTATGTGCACATTGCACTTCGTCAATTTGTGTTAACCAGTGAGCAACAAAACTTTTCATTAACGCGGGTGGCGTGGAGCGCTCACCGCGACCATGCACGATTAATAAAGTGCGCACATCCGTTTGCATACACTGATGAATAAAGCCTAATACTTCATCGCGAGCTTGTTGTAAGGTTTTACGATGTAGATCTAACCGGGCTTGGATTGGATATTTACCTAAACGGAGTTTTTTATATACTCCGTCTTGAACGCCGGATTTCTTGTATTCGATGATGTCATCAGGTTTGAGCATAGGAGCGCTATCGAGCGAGAGTAAATCAGGCGCTTGGCTTAATAATGCGACTGCCGCTTGACGTTTGGCTAATTGAGCATCAGTAACCCGATGTTCTTTTTTCAGTTGTGCGACATCGTTAGTCAGCGGCTTAACATCTTCCATCATTTGCTGGAAGAGTTGTAAATCATCGTGAGACATGAGTTTACACCTTGAGTTGAATGATGATGCTTGATGATGTGCTATCAAATGTGTTGATTATTCCTTTCCTACTTAAACCTGTCAAAGTGTTGGTTACGTTCGTTCACCCCAATCACATAGTCAGTTTATGTTCATGGGGGTTAACTCGCTTGCCGCCTATCTGCAACGCCAAGAGGTTTGGGTATAAAGGCAACCATTATACTGCTTAAGAGCATGAGTTGATCAGTACCCGATTAATGGCTTTTGTCTCCATCTTTATCGGCAATCGTTAGCCAGCGTAGCCGATTAGCATTGGTGACCACTGTGATCGATGATAAGGCCATGGCGGCACCAGCGACAACAGGGCTGAGTAAAAAGCCAAAGGCAGGATAGAGTACACCTGCAGCAATCGGGATACCGAGTGTATTGTAAATGAAGGCGCCGAATAAGTTTTGCTTCATATTATTTAATGTTGCTTTTGATAAATAGATGGCATTGACGACGGCAAGAGGTGATGAATTGAGTAAAGTCATTTGCGCACTTTCAATGGCAACATCACTACCACTACCCATAGCGATACCAATGTCTGCTTGCGCTAATGCTGGTGCATCATTAATCCCATCTCCGACCATGGCAACTTGTCGTCCTTGTTGCTGCAATTGCTCAATATGTTGTGCTTTTTGATCGGGCAATACTTGAGCGATCACTTGTGCTATACCCAATTGTTGGGCAATCGCTGCGGCAACACTGTGTTGATCCCCCGTTAACATCACCGTATGGATGCCCATGTTATGCAGTTTGTTAATGGCATTGGCCGCGCTAGCTTTGATTGGATCGGCAATGGCAATGATTCCGATAAGTTGCTGATTACGAGCGATGGCTACCGGAGTCCAAGCTTGCGCAGCAAAATAAGCAATATCGCTCTGGGCAATACTCAGGTCCACTGAGAGCTCGTGCATATAATCTAGTGATCCAATCTGAATAAGGTTTTGTTGATAATTAGCGCTGATCCCTTTGCCGGGCTGGTTGATAAAATGAGCAATCTTAGCTGGTGAGCAATTTTCCTGCAGAGCAAACTTACAGATGGCTTTACCAAGGGGGTGCTCAGAATGTTGCTCTAGTCCAGCAGCTAGGCTTAGTAACTCGCTTGGCTTAACGTGAAAGTTCACGACTTGCTGAACTTGAGGTTTCCCTTGGGTTAGGGTGCCCGTTTTATCAAAGACAACGGTGTCAATTTTACTGGCCAACTGCAATACATTAGCGTCTCGAATCAATATACCCATTTCTGCCGCTTTACCAATCCCCACGGTTACTGATAAGGGGGTCGCTAAACCAAGCGCACAGGGACAAGCGATAATCAGTACCGTCGTGGTGACAACCAACATATAACTGGCTTTAGGATCGGGGCCGAACCAAAACCATATCAGTGCCGCTAAAAGGGCAATAACGACCACAACGGGGACAAACACCGCGGAAATTTGATCAGCCAGCTTCGCGATGGCTGGTTTACTGCTTTGTGCTTGACGAACCAGATGAATGATACGAGCCAGCATCGTTTGTGAGCCGATTCCGGTGGCTTCAATTAATAAACTACCATCTTGATTGATGGTGCCAGCGGCGACGGAATCCCCGCCGGTTTTAAAGCGAGGGATGGGTTCACCCGTCAGCATCGCCTCATCGATATACGATTGGCCTTCCAGTACCACACCATCAACCGGCACTTTCTCACCGGGCTTGATACGAAGTTGCATTGCTTGCTGAATATTAGCGATAGCAATGACTTGTTCACCTTGAGAGGTCACAACAGTGGCTTGCTGTGGCTGTAGATTAATGAGCGCTTGTAGTGATTGAGTGGTTTTGGCCTTAGCTTTGGTTTCAATATAATGACCAAGAGAAATGAGACCGATAATCATGGCTGAAGCTTCAAAATAGACGTGTCGCGCTGCAATCGGAAACCAGTCAGGAAATAGCACGATCAACATAGAATATAGCCATGCGGAGCCAGTACCTAAGGCCACGAGAGTATCCATCGTGGCGCGGCGATGACGTAATGATTGCCAAGCATTAATAAAAAAACTTTGCCCTGCCGTTGCCAGCATGGCGAAACAAGCGATACCAATTATTCCCCAACCTATTTGATCTTGAGTATGGCTAATCATCATGCTGCCACCAGCCATACCCCATATCATCATCGGTCCGCCAAGCATTAATCCAATCAAACTGTTGTGCAAGTGACGTTGTTGGATTTTTGCTAATCGTTGCTGTTGTTCCGTTTGCTGGGTTAGCGGATCGGCACTGAGTTGCGCTTGATAGCCTGCTTGTTTTATCGCACTAAGCAGTTGATCGCTAAGAGATGGTTCACACCATACTTGAGCGCTTTGCTGTGCTAAGTTGACTTGTACCCTTTGTACGCCAGAGACAGCAGTAAGGGCTTTTTCTACCGAGTTGACGCAGCTTGCGCATGTCATACCATCAATAAGCAAGTGGATAACCGAGGCATCTAACAAAGGGGAATGAGTAGCCAGCACGGGTTCATTGGATTGTGGTTCTGGTCCACTATCCATACCTTGTTTAGCCATAAGAGTGGGTTCACTGAGCTGTGCTTGATAGCCTAACTGCTCAATACTCAGTTGAAGTTGCTCCAGTGAGGCGTTGACTTCAAGTTCGATAGCGGTAGGTGATAAAGCATGGATATGTACCGTAAAATGATGGTTTAAGTGACGTTCTAATTTACGTGCACATCCCATGCAATTTAAGCCGGATAAAGACAAAGTATAATGGTTCATGTGATACACCTAGGGTCTGTTGACCTTTCGAGCTGATTTTTGCAGCAGTTTGTGGCTTCTTTATACAAGGTAGAGGCTTTGAAATGTATACTCTTCCTACTTGAAGCTGCAGGGGTGTTGGCTACGTTCGTTCACCCCAATCATAGAGTCTGTCTATGCTCATGGGGATGAACTCACTTGCCGCCTACCTGCAACTCCAAGTGGTTTGGGTATAGTTATTCTACCTGAAAAGCCGATAACGCCGTAGAAAGGAGCCACAAACGCTGCCCGAAGGGGTCGATTAAAACACTTTTATCTCGAACAAATTTAACCG
>SLFB01000212.1 GCA_007124475.1 Vibrio sp.
CCAGCTCGGATCAGAGCTTCAAGCTCTCGACGAGAACCATGACCAGCACGTGCTAAAACTTTTTGTAACTTTTCGCTCATTTATCTACCTATGATGTCGTCTTCTCAGACGTCGAATGACAGTATGCGATTTTCAAATCGCGGTCGAATATTATCGCAAATAATCTGCTAGAAAGCATCCGTTTTATCATCATCAACATCATTGAAATGGCGTGGGATCACCAGCGCCTAAGCGTGCAACAACCATTTCATCTTCGCTAAAGTCAATCACTGTCGTTGGTTGCTCACCCAAATAACCGCCATTTAAGATGACATCAACCGCATGTTCTAAGCAATCACGGATCTCTTCTGGATCCGACTCCGTGGTCTCTTTGCCAGGCAAAATCAATGAGGTTGACATCAAAGGCTCCCCAAGGGCTTCCAGTAAATCGAGAGCAATTTTATTATCAGGGACTCGAATACCAATCGTTTTTCGCTTCGCATTCATCAAACGACGAGGCACTTCTTTAGTCCCTTTAAAAATAAAAGTATAAGGCCCTGGCGTGTTATTTTTTAGCAAACGAAACGCTGTGTTATCTACCCGTGCGTACAATGACAGCTCCGATAAATCACGACACAAGAGTGTGAAATTATGCTTATCATCTAAGCGGCGAATTTGACAAATCCGCTCTAAGGCCTGTTTGTTTTCTAATTGACAACCCAACGCATAACCAGAATCGGTGGGATAGACAATAACACCACCGCTACGAATAATGGCGACCGCTTGATTAATCAAACGCGCTTGTGGATTTTCAGGGTGAACATAAAAAAATTGACTCATGATTATTCCTCTTCGCTGAGTCTCACGACTCTCTGGTTTGGCAGGTGTTGCCACGACTCCCAAACCGCTGCTACGCCCGCTGGCAACCAAAGATTCCGACCAAGCTCCATCCACGGAGAGGGGTAATGAAAATCACTGCCTTGCGATGCGAGTAAATTAAAATGGATGGCGTAATCACCAAGAGTGCGCTTTTCTTGCGGCGCTTGCTGAGGCTGAGCGACTTCCATAGCATCTCCTCCCGCTTCAACAAATGCGCTAATTAAGCGCTTAAGCCATTTCGCCGTCAAGTCATATCGCCCAGGATGAGCTAAAACCGCTTGCCCCCCAGCGGCGTGAATCGCGTCAATAGCCTCACTCATACTGCACCAAGTCGGTGGTACATAACCGGGATTATTACGGGTTAAGTATTTCTTAAACACCTGCTGCATGGATTTGACATAGCCTTGATCGACAAGCCATTTAGCAAAATGAGCACGTGTAATCGGCGCATCACCAGCAATCTGCTTAACTTCATCGAGCACGCCAGCTCGAGTCGCTTTAGCGAGTCGCTCGGCAATTAATTCTGCCCGCCCCACCCGATGCTGTTTTTGCTCAGCAATTAACTGAGTTAGAACCATATTCTCAGGATCAATATTTAAACCAACAATGTGAATATCTTTATTTTGCCATACGGTAGAAAACTCAATACCGTTGATTAAGGTAATGGGATGTTGCCCAGCGTCAATATAAGCTCGGGCTGGAGCTAAACCATCAATCGTATCGTGATCGGTAATCGCCAATACATCGACATTGAATTCTAACGCTCGGTCAATCAATTGCTCAGGGCTAAATCGACCATCTGAAGCCGTGGTATGACTGTGGAGATCTATTTTCATATCTATTGCCTGTTATTTAGGCTTGACTTTCTGCTCTCGAACTAGTTAACTAGTACGCAAATACAAAAGTACCGTATTAAGGCTTCCTATGTTACAAGAATTTAACCAAAACCATAATCACAATTTTAGTGCAGCTTCTGCTGAACTCACTTGGTGGCGCACTTGGACACGTTCTTGGTGGGCAACGGTGTACTTTTAAATAAAAAGATACAATGAAAAGCCCGCTAATTCTGAGCGGGTTTTTTTATAGACTCAGATCGCTGACTTTCACTATACCCTAGCAATACAACAGACGACGATTGGGTCAAACACAGGATTATGCGAATATGCTAGATAGGAAGAACCCTATTCATCAAGGAGGCTTTATGAATAAAGCCATTGAGATAAAACAACTAGGCAAGCTTGAGGTGATTAAAGCCACCTTACCTTACACACAAGATCCAACGCGTTTATTCCATGCCTTGTGTGCCAATAAAGCCGACTGCTTATTACTTGAATCCGCCGATATTGAGTCAAAACAAGACGTCAAAAGCTTATTACTGATTGATGCCGCGGTGCGTATTACTTGCGTGGGTCATAGCGTCACCTTTCTCGCCTTAACCGATAACGGCAAACAACTGATCGAGTTACTCAGCAATAACCTTGCTGCTAACGTTTGCCATCAATTAGACCATAATAATAGCTTAACTCTGAACTTTGCCCCGCTCATTGATCAATTAGATGAAGATTCACGGTTACAAGAAGCCAGTGTATTTGATGCCTTGCGCTTGGTGCAACACAGCTTTGATCTGAGTGAACAAGATAAATATGCAATTTTCCTCGGCGGCTTATTTGCTTATGACTTAGTGGCCAACTTCGAGCCTTTAGGCAGCGCAGAAGCTCTCGATCAATGTCCAGATTATGTATTTTATGTCGCTGAAACCTTAATGGTGATTGATCATAAAACTGAGCACTGCCGCTTACAAGCGACGCTGTTTAACGCCCATCAAGAGCAGCGCCAACGCTTAACAACTCGCTTACAAACCATTGCTAGGCTTAGCGCAGAATCAACACCGCTGCCGCCAGCGCAAACCGTTGCTGAGATCAATGTCACCAGCACACTTTCAGATGCGGAGTTCTGCAACACAGTGGATTACTTGAAAACCTTGGTTGTGCAAGGTGATATCTTCCAAGTGGTTCCCTCTCGCCGCTTTCGATTGCCTTGCCCATCACCATTGGCCGCGTATAAAAAGCTCAAAGAAAACAACCCGAGTCCGTACATGTTTTACATGCAGGATGCACACTTCACTCTGTTTGGTGCTTCACCAGAAAGTGCCTTGAAATACGCCACAGAGACTAACCAAGTAGAAATTTATCCGATCGCCGGCACCCGCCGCCGCGGTAAACGCGCCGATGGATCCCTTGATCATGATTTAGACAGCCGTATCGAACTTGAACTGCGCGCTGATAGCAAAGAGAACGCGGAACACATGATGCTGGTTGATCTGGCAAGAAATGATGTGGCGCGCATTGCCCAAGCTGGTAGCCGTCACGTAGCTGATTTATTAAAAGTTGACCGCTACAGCCATGTGATGCACTTGGTCTCTCGCGTGGTTGGTCAGTTACGTGGTGATCTCGATGCCCTGCACGCTTATCAAGCTTGTATGAATATGGGCACGCTAACGGGAGCACCGAAAATCCGTGCCATGCAAATGATTCGTGAAGTAGAAAAAACCAGACGTGGTAGCTATGGCGGCGCGGTGGGTTATTTAACCGGAGAGGGTGATTTGGACACCTGCATGGTTATCCGTTCAGCGTATGTGGAAAATGGCATCGCACAAGTACAAGCGGGCGCTGGCGTTGTTTATGACTCTGATCCGCAATCTGAAGCCGATGAAACACGTAGTAAAGCTCAAGCCGTGATAGCGGCGATTCAATCCGCGCATCAGGAGTAACCCCATGGCGAATATTTTGTTTGTCGATAATTTTGACTCATTTACCTACAATTTGGTCGATCAATTTCGTACCTTAGGTCATCAAGTGACTATTTATCGTAACCACATTGCGGCGCAAACCATTGAACACGCCATCACGCAGCTAGATAATCCTTTGCTGGTGTTATCACCGGGCCCCGGCGCTCCCTCCGCAGCAGGTTGTATGCCTGAGCTATTACAGCGGTTAAAAGGTAAAGTGCCGATCATTGGCATTTGCCTTGGCCATCAAGCGATTATTGAAGCCTATGGCGGCACCGTTGCTGGTGCCGCTGAAATCGTACATGGCAAAGTGTCAATGATGGAACATCAGCATCACGCGATTTATGGCCAGTTACCCTCACCGATGGCTATCGCCCGTTATCACTCACTGGTCGCAACTCAAGTCCCTGACTGTTTAACTATTACGGCAAAAGTAGATGGTTTGGTGATGTCGATTGTCCATGAGCAAGACAAAATTTGTGGTTTTCAGTTTCATCCTGAGTCCATCATGACCACCTATGGCGCTACATTGCTTGCCAATGCCATTGATTGGGCACTGAGCGAATAAGTCCAGCCACAATTCTCCGCCTACATTTAGAGACACAGATTGATAGGGATATTTTATGCAACACATCATCGATAAACTGTATGCCCAGCAGTCACTTTCGCAACTGGAAAGTCAGCAGCTATTTGATGTCATCATTCGTGGTGAACTTGACCCCATTTTAATGGCAGCAGTATTAACCGCCTTAAAAATTAAAGGCGAAACACCGGATGAAATCGCTGGCGCGGCGCAAGCTTTGCTTGCTAACGCTGAACCGTTCCCACGTCCAGACTATGACTTTGCGGATATCGTCGGCACCGGTGGCGATGGTGCGAATACTTTTAATATTTCCACCACTGCCGCTTTTGTCGCCGCTGCATGCGGCGTGAAAGTCGCCAAGCACGGTAATCGAGGCGTTTCCAGTAAATCGGGCTCTTCCGATCTGTTGGACTCTTTTGGTATCAACCTTGCGATGAGCGCTGAACAAACTCGTCAAGCCATGGATGAGTTAGGCGTGGCTTTTTTATTTGCACCTCAATATCACAAAGGGGTTCGCCATGCGATGCCCGTTCGTCAAACTCTGAAAACACGCACCATTTTCAATATCTTAGGGCCTTTGATTAATCCGGCTCGGCCATCGATTCAACTGATGGGCGTTTACAGCCCTGAGCTAGTATTGCCAATCGCCCAAACCATGTTACAAATGGGGCTGCAACGTGCTGC
>SLFB01000018.1 GCA_007124475.1 Vibrio sp.
AATAAAAAAACCGATCAACATTGAGAACCGGCTCATCATGACTTTTCGCAACGATTTTTATGCGCGATTAAGATGAAGCTTTAATGACACATAATCGTTTTTTAAGTAACATTTCGCGCCAAAACAAGTGAAAAATTGGAAACACATACCATGGATAAATTTAAAGTTAGGCTGCAATACTGGCTGCCAAAACATGCTTTAACTCGTTTAGCTGGGAAGCTGGCATCAGCGAAAGCAGGCAGTCTAACCACCGCGGTCATCCGCTGGTTTATTAAGCAATACAATGTCAATATGAATGAAGCCCTGCATTCTGATCCTAAACACTTTGCGACTTTTAACGACTTTTTCGTGCGCGAGCTAAAGCCAGGCCTACGCCCAATAGTAGAGGACGAAACGACATTGGTTCATCCCGCTGATGCCTGTGTCAGTCAATTTGGTCCAATCACTGACGGACAGTTGATTCAAGCGAAAGGTCATCAATACTCAGCTCAAACCTTGTTAGGTGGCGATGCTAAGCTAGCAGAAGAATTTCGTGATGGCGAGTTTGCAACTTTATACCTATCGCCACGAGATTATCACCGCGTGCATATGCCATGCGATGGAACATTAAGACAAATGATTTATGTTCCTGGCGATTTATTTTCTGTCAATCCGCTCACCGCCGAAAATGTGCCTAACCTCTTTGCCCGTAATGAGCGAGTGGTGTGTATATTCGATACGGAGTTTGGTCCCCTGGCACAAATTCTAGTCGGTGCCACCATTGTTGGCAGCATTGAAACGGTATGGGCTGGTACCATGACCCCACCGCGTGGTAACACCGTCTATCGTTGGGATTACCCAGCAGAAGGCACCAATGCCATCAAATTGAACAAAGGCCAAGAAATGGGTCGCTTTAAACTAGGATCCACCGTGATAAACCTGTTTGCTAACCAGCAAATTCGCTTTGAACACAGTATGCAACTCAACACACCAACCTTAGTTGGTTCAGCTTACGCTCATAAAGCCTAAACGACTTTTAAGTCGCGAATAACCATAAAATAAGCCCCGCTTTAGTAATCTCAAAGTGGGGCTTATCTTTAACGACAACGGTATCTTTCGCGCTTCACTTTTTCACGCTTTAACTGTGCCTAAGCTAACAAATTTTCATTCTATTTTGCGAACTTTGTAACCCGATGATTTACCCTAGTGATTCTCGGATTTTTTGCAAAGGAAGCTTTTATGTCAACGTTACCGTCCGGATTACTGACTCGGCTAGCGATCTGCTTTTTAATTCCTATTGGGGTTCTACTGTTACCAATTGATGTCATCCCTATTGATGAATTAACTCTCGTTCAACATCGCCTATTAGCGATTTTTTTATTGGCAGCCCTGTTATGGGTATTAGAACCTGTCCCTGTGTTTGCGACCTCAATTTTAATCATTGCTTTACTACTGATCATGATCTCAGACAGAGGATTACACTGGTTTCGCTCCCCCATAGAAGAGCATCAAGTAGGGCATTTAATTCCTTACACTGATATCCTTGGCGCGTTCTCATCACCAATCATCATTCTGTTTATGGGTGGATTTGCATTAGCCATCGCAGCATCTAAATATCAATTAGATAATAACTTAGCACGCGTACTACTACGCCCCTTTGGTCATCAGCCTAAATTTATTATGCTGGGACTGATGTTAATCACCTCAGTGTTCTCAATGTTTATGTCTAACACCGCCACCACGGTGATGATGTTAGCTCTGCTTGGCCCTATCGTTGCCTCCGCACCAAAAGGAGAACTAGGTATCAAAGCGCTGGTACTATCCATTCCTATTGCCGCTAATACCGGTGGTATAGCCACCCCAATCGGTACCCCACCGAATGCGATTGCTATGCAATATTTAACCGGCGAGAACAGTATCGATTTTCTATCTTGGATGATGATGGGATTACCCTTTGTCATGGTGCAATTAACGGTTGCTTGGTTTTTATTACAATTCTTATTTCCATCCTCTCAAAAACAAATGACCCTGAAATTAGAAGGAAGATTCCAACGTTCTTGGCGAGCAATGGTGGTGTATATTACCTTTGCCACCACCATATTATTATGGATGAGCACCGCGCTACACGGAATGAACACCTATGTCGTCTCCATCATTCCACTCGCTGTATTCACACTAACCGGAATTATGGGTAAAGAAGAGCTCAAACAAATTAACTGGGACGTGTTATGGCTAGTGGCGGGCGGTATCGCGATTGGAATTGGTTTAGAACACACCGGATTAGCCGTCGCGCTGGCACATGCGATTGATTATGAAAGCTTATCACCTATGTTTGTCGTTATTTCACTATCTATCGTCTGCTGGCTAATGGCTAACTTCATGTCAAATACTGCCACGGCTAACTTATTAATGCCAATTGCTGCCGCCATCGGTGTGTCTATGTCTAGCTTAACTGAGATTGGTGGCTTGCAGGGCTTACTCATAGTGATGGCTTTTTCTGCCTCATTGGGCATGATTCTTCCTGTATCTACCCCACCGAACTCATTAGCTTACTCAACAGGCCTGATTGAAAGTAAAGATATGGCGAAAACCGGTTTAATTCTCGGAATTATTGGTTTATGTATTGTGTATTTAGCCACTTGGGCTTTAACTTAGTATGACTAAACTGTGTATATTGACTAGTGTGAACTTCAGATATGTTGATCCATAGACAACATTCTTGCCATTGATAGGAAGAATCATTGATCTTAACCTACTGCAAGCCGGCTAAAATGTAGTAAAATTACGCTAGTTTTTATTTCTCATTACCATGAATTTGACGAGGTTATAATTATGTCAACTAAGAAGCCAATGGCTCTAGTGATTCTTGACGGTTGGGGCTACCGTGAAGACAACGCCAGCAATGCCATCAATAATGCTCATACTCCTGTACTTGATGGATTAATGGCAAATAATCCTCATACCCTAATTTCTGCCTCTGGCATGGATGTCGGCTTACCTGATGGCCAAATGGGAAACTCTGAAGTTGGCCATACCAACATAGGTGCTGGACGTATTGTTTATCAAGACCTAACACGCATCACTAAATCGATTGCAGATGGCGAATTCCAACACAACGAAGCGATTGTTACTGCCATTGATAAAGCCGTTGCTGAAGGTAAAGCGGTTCATCTCATGGGGCTAATGTCTCCAGGTGGTGTGCACTCGCATGAAGATCATATCTATGCGGCAGTAGAGCTAGCCGCGGCTCGTGGTGCAGAAAAGATCTATCTGCATTGCTTCTTAGATGGACGCGATACCCCACCACGCAGTGCTGAAGGTTCACTAGCCCGCTTCCAAGAGCTCTTTAGCAAACTGGGTAAAGGACGCATCGCGTCTCTCGTTGGTCGTTACTATGCAATGGATCGCGATAATAACTGGGATCGCGTTGAGAAAGCTTACGATTTACTTACTCAAGCGAAAGCAGAGTTCACTTACGATTCTGCCGTTGCTGGTCTTAATGCGGCTTACGCACGTGAAGAAAACGATGAGTTCGTAAAAGCAACAGAAATCCGTAGCGCCGATCAAGAATCAGCAGCCATGCAAGATGGTGACGCTGTCCTGTTCTTGAATTATCGTGCTGACCGTGCTCGTGAAATTACTCGTACCTTTGTGGCTGACTTCGATGGTTTCACTCGTCAAGTTTTCCCTAAAGTTAACTTCGTGATGCTAACTCAATACGCAGCTGACATCCCACTCGCGACCGCTTTTCCACCAGCGTCATTAGATAATACCTATGGCGAATGGCTGTCTAAAGCAGGCAAAACCCAGCTACGTATTTCTGAAACTGAGAAGTACGCTCACGTCACTTTCTTCTTTAACGGTGGCGTTGAAAGTGAGTTTCCTGGTGAAGAGCGCCAGCTCGTTGCCTCTCCAAAAGTGGCTACTTACGATCTTCAGCCAGAAATGAGCTCAAAAGAACTGACTGATAAACTGGTTGCGGCCATTAAATCCGGTAAATACGACGCTATCATCTGTAACTATCCAAATGGTGATATGGTTGGCCACACCGGTGTTTATGATGCTGCAGTGAAAGCTTGCGAAGCGGTTGATGACTGTATTGGTCGAGTGGTTGAAGCCATTAAAGAAGTCGATGGTCAGTTACTGATCACCGCTGACCACGGTAACGCTGAGATGATGATTAACCCAGAAACAGGCGGAGTGCATACTGCTCACACTAACCTACCTGTACCACTGATTTACGTTGGTAATAAACCGCTAACGTTAAAAGAAGGGGGTAAGCTATCTGATCTGGCTCCGACCATGTTAGCGCTCACGGATACTGAGATTCCAGCTGAAATGTCTGGCCAAGTGCTTTATTCATAAGGTTATAAGCTCACATACCGCAGTTGTACCGAAACAACTTAGTGTTACAGATAGGCGGCCAGTGAGTGCCCCCATGAACATAGACAAACGATGTGATTGGGGTCAACCAACACAGCCCTCCTGCAGCTTCAAGTAGCAAAGGGCATTAAACCTTAATCCCCTTAAACTTATGTTTAAGGGGATTGTTTATCGGTTGGTTTGCAGTGGTACCGTTGTACTGACCCCGTCTTGAGTGAAAATCATCGTCATCCTTGGTTGTCGCCAGCCATGAATAGCTTTAGACTCAAACTATCGCTTTCCTCATCCATGATGTATTTATGACTTTTTCTGAGCTTAACTTAGCTCCCGCTCTACTGAGTGCGCTCCCTGCTGAATTACACACCCCGACCATGATCCAACAACTGGCGATTCCGGCAATTTTGTCCAATCGAGATGTGCTGGCTTTAGCTCAAACTGGCAGTGGCAAAACCTTTGCCTATGGCTTAGCGCTATTGCAAAAAACACAACCAACGACGCCAAAGATCCAAACGTTGATCATTGTCCCGACTCGAGAATTGGCACAGCAAGTCAAACAGCAACTGAGCTTAGTAGCAACCGCGATGAATATTGAGGTATGCGCATTTTGTGGCGGCGTAGATCAGCAATGGCAACAAGCGCAATTAGCACAAAACCCACAGCTTATTGTTGCTACCCCCGGACGATTATTAGATCTTATCCAACAAAAACTCGTGAACTTATCATCGCTACAGCAGTTGGTACTGGATGAAGCCGATCGATTATTAGAGATGGGATTTTGGCCTGATGTGCAGCGCATCATGAGCGTCTTGCCGATTCAACGACAAACCATGCTATTCTCTGCCACCTTACTGCCAGAGCTAGCTGAACAAGCTCTGCAACTACTCAATGAGCCACTAAAACTCAGCGCTAATCAAGCTAATCAAGTGCTACCAGAAATTGATGAGCAATTGTACCTTGTTAATAAAGGCAGCAAAGCTCAGGTGTTGATCCGATTGCTCAAACAACACAATTGGTCTCAAGTTTTGGTCTTTATTAGTGCGCGAGATAATGCGGATGCACTAGCGAAAAAACTGCTGAAAGCAGGAATACCTGTTGCTGCACTTCATGGTAATAAAGATCAAGCTGAACGTGAGCAAATCTTAACCCAATTTAAACAACAAAAAATTTCAGTCTTAATCGCCACCGATTTATTGGCAAGAGGCATTCATATTGAGCAACTTCCGGTGGTTATCAATTTTGATTTACCATCAAGCCCGGCGGTGTATATTCACCGCATTGGCCGAACGGCACGAGCAGGGCAAGCCGGGCTTGCGATATCCTTAGTCTGCCATAATGAGAACACGACGCTCGATGCGATTCGTCAACTGACTCAACGTCCGTTAGCATTACAAACCTTGGCTGATTTCCCGGTAACCGATCAGCCCACATCGATAACGGCCAAGCGTCCACCACGTGATAAGCAAGCCAATCGTCGTAGCGCTCAAAAGCGCAGTGTGAAACAGTTTCAAGCAAAACCCAGCCGCTAAACGACGATCTTTAACAACAAATGAGCAGTATGACAAAAAACCGCACAAAGTTTACCTTATGCTGCTCGCCTGAATGGTGACTTTGAGTATACTGAGCACTCAATTATTTCAATGGTGATAATAGCGAAACTATGACGTTGTCAATTCTAAAAAATCTAGCGCCACTACTGACCGTCTGCACTATCCTTGTTGGCTCCCCCAAGGTAGTTTATTCCGCTTCGCCGCAAGAGCTCTCTGGTGTGAAAAGTGAAATTACTCGTCAACAACGCTCGCTGAGTCAACGTCAAAAACAATTGGATCAACTTCAGCAATCGCTCAGACAACAAGAATTGTCGATTTCACAATTAGAAACTCAAATTAAGCAAACCCAACAGAACTTGGCAAGAGCTAACCGTAATATTACGGCCATTCAGCAACGTCGCCTAGAGTTAGAACAGCAGCGACTACAACAAACCAAGCAACTCACTCAGTTACTGCAAACCTACTATATTACCCGTCGAGCTTTAGCCAGTGGTGATCTATTAAGAAATGGTATCGAGCAAGATAGACTCAGTCAGTACTATCAGCATCTAGCAAAGACTCGTACAGAAACATTACAAAACTTACAAACCACCCATCAATCGCTCCAAGACAGTGAGCGACAGCTACAGCTTGAACGAGATCAAATTGCCACCCTATTACAACAGCAAACCAGTCAAAGAGATCAGCTAACAAGCACCCAAAGCGAACGTCGTAAAACTCTGCAATCGATCCAACAGAGCATATCAGGGGATCAGGTTTACCTGGCTGAATTGCAACGTAATGAAGCGAGACTGAAAGCGGAAATCGCCAAAGCAGCCAAACGAAATGCAATCCCTATGGATGGTCTTAGTCAGCAAAGAGGTAAGCTACCTTGGCCACTTAAAGGCAATGTTTTGCATCAATTTGGTGAGCGGCAAACCGGGCAAGTCGACTGGAAAGGCATGGTGATTGCTGCAGAATACGGCCAACCGATAAAGGCCGTTTATCCAGGTACTGTCGTTTTTGCCGAGTATTTACGCGGTTATGGATTAGTCATTTTACTCGACCATGGCCGAGGAGACATGACGTTATACGGGTACAATCAATCACTCATGAAAAAAGAAGGCGATAAAGTCGTGGCCGGAGATACTTTAGCCCTAGCAGGCGATACCGGGGGTCGCGCACGTCCAGCACTTTACTTTGAGATAAGACGGAATAGTCGCGCTGAAAATCCGCGCCAATGGTTAACTCGCTAAATAGGTGCGCGCTGTTTTCTAGTTATATTGATGTCTAAGTTAGCCGCTTGAGGTGAACAGACGCTGCCAGCCTTCCCCCCCTTAACGAGCAAGAGTATAGTGCCTCTCAACCAATTGAATAAGCTTGGCAACATCCTGCTTTGCTAGGCAATTTATACCACCAGCCGCTTCTCGCCCTCCCCCTGAACGAAACTGGGCGCACAGCATGCCAGCTCCTTGCTTATTGCTTAATGGGGCACGTAAAGAAACGCTGTAGCTCTCATCGTCAAGTTCAGTTAAAACCAAGTGAGCGACTTCCGGCCAACGATTGACTAATAAGTTGCCCAGTACACCACTGACACGATGTGAATAAGGTTGATTGGGTAGCACCACAACGCGCAATGCATTCGATTGATAATAGACCGGCAAATCCAGTGCTATTGTCATATCTTGCTGATACGTTTGCTGTAATTGTTGATAAGGGGAGTCACTATCACTCAGTACAGAAAAAGGACATGGGTAATGAAGTAAACGCTTAAACAAGGTCGCTGGATGGTAAGATAAATCTTCAACAGCGCGCCCATAACCATTGTAGTTGAGCACTGTACCCAGAGATTGTAACTGCTCTGCTTGTAATTCACTCAAACCGGCATCAGCGGCTAATTGATTTGCGGTAGCAATAAGGTTATCACCATAAGCAGCAGCGATTGCCCAATGATGAAACTGCCCTTTTAAGCGCCGATCAATAATCAAAGCGGTGCAAATATTCGCGTTTAAATCAATATCCGTAATGAGTTGTTTATGAACCGGGATATCCCCAGGCTGATGATGATCGGCGTAAAAAACCACCGCGCCATTGGCAAGGATCCGCTGTAATCCATCAATATTCTTAGCCATCGAGATGTCGAGTACCGTGACATGATCTCCAGCACGCACCGTCAGATCATTTAATAATTGAATATCTCGCTTTACTCCGGTGACCAAGTGACTGTCGAGTGGATTGGCTAATCGTAATTGTAATAACGCGATGATGCCATCAGCATCACCGTTGAAAACATCATAATGCATCACAAGATTTCGCTATGGTTAGAAAAGTCATCGAGCTACTGTAACCAACTTAACCAAGAATGAATAAGACAAAAAGGTTATATCACCAAACCTAATTACTCAGAGCAGAGTTAAGTAAGGGCTTAAGCTGAATAAAGGGCTTAGCTTATACTGTTAGCATGAATGGTTAAAACCCCTTGCTCTAATAGTTCAAACTGCTCCAAGCCTTGAGCGGTTGCATTAGGCTTCATCACGGCCAGGATCTGCAACATACCTTGATGAATAACCTGTTCCGTTATCGCAACTCGAGCAGACATCACAGATTGGTAGGCAAGCCAGCTTGAAGCAATTAGATGTAACGTGGTGACGAGTTTTTTTATTTCATCACTAGTGAGTTCCAGTAACTGCATGTCGACAAAGACTTGCACAATATGAATGAGGTTAATCTGTAATTTATCTTGCACTTGAGTGTAAGACAGATGCAATTCCTGATCACGCTGGAGTATTTCTGGCAAGTTGGCATAGAAAAAACGGTATTTCCACATCAAATTGAAAATTGAATCGAGATAGTGTTTGAGTAAGGTCAAGCTTTCATGCTTTCCCTGCCAAGGAGCAAAACGTTCTAATAACTCAGCCGAGTACCAAGCAAATATTTCTCGTATGATCTCTTGCTTATTACGAAAGTGATAGTAGAGATTACCAGGACTAATCTCTATATGCGCTGCTATATGATTGGTAGTAATGGTTCTTTCACCATGCTCATTAAACAGCTCTAGTGAAGCTTGAATGATTCTATCTCTTGTTTTCATTATTCATCCATTAACTTAAGTGCGCCCACGATCAGTATATCAGTGAATCATGTGAAGTGAGCAGCCGCAGCACTTCACATGATGGACAAATCTCTATCTATTTATGATAAGGCTTAGATAACTCATGTACAGCATCAACAAACACACCCGCATTTTCTGGCGGTACATCGAGATGAATACCATGCCCTAGGTTAAATACGTGCCCGGTTCCATCACCAAAGCCTTGTAAAATAGTCGCCACTTCTTCACGAATACGTTCTGGTGAGGCATATAACATCGAAGGGTCCATATTGCCTTGCAATGCCACCTTATCACCGATGCGCGCTTTGGCATCGGCGATATTAATCGTCCAATCGAGCCCTATTGCATCACAGCCAGTGGCGGCGATTGACTCTAACCACATACCACCATTTTTTGTAAATAACGTCACTGGTACCCGTCGACCATCGTGCTCACGGATCAACCCATCGACAATTTTATGCATATACTGGAGCGAAAACGCTTGGTAGTCTCTTGGCGTTAATACCCCACCCCAAGTATCAAACACCATTACCGATTGTGCTCCCGCCATAATTTGTGCATTTAAATATTCAATAACACTATCAGCAAGTTTATCTAACAAATGATGTAATAATTGGGGATCGGCATACATCATCTTTTTGATCTTAGTAAAAGCTTTGGAGCTTCCACCTTCAACCATATAAGTGGCCAGTGTCCAAGGACTGCCAGAGAAACCAATCAAAGGCACTTCACCTTGCAGATCTTTTCGGATCTGGCGCACGGCGTTCATTACATATTTCAGCTCACCTTCTGGATCTGGAACGCCAATTTTGTCCACATCTGCTTTGCAGGTAATGGGGCGGGCAAATTTCGGCCCTTCACCGGCTTCAAAATATAACCCTAAGCCCATCGCATCTGGAATCGTTAAAATATCGGAAAATAGAATCGCTGCATCGAGCGGAAAACGACGTAATGGCTGTAAAGTCACCTCTGAAGCCAATTCTGCATTCTTGCAAAGAGACATAAAGTCCCCCGCTTGAGCACGAGTTGCTCGATATTCAGGCAGATAACGCCCAGCTTGACGCATCATCCACACTGGGGTGCAATCTACCGGTTGCTTTAGTAATGCTCGTAAATAACGATCATTTTTTAATTCAGTCATGATATTTTCCAATTTATCTATCCAGTGCTAATTAAGCATTTATACCCAAACAACTTGACGTTGCAGATAGGCGGCAAGTGAGTTCATCCCCATGAGCATAGCTAGACGCTATGATTGGGGCGAACGAAGATTACCAACAACCCGGCAACTTCAAGTAGGAAAAACCCATTCTATCATTGATTGACAAAGCTTCGCAGAGTGGTTTGCAACCTAGATCAAGTTATTAACTTTTAAATCAATGCTTAAATTGCACCCAGCTCCATAAGCTGTTACAAATTTGTTCGCTAGCGAAAACAATAATAATAGCTGGGCATTCGATGCTTGGCCTCTCATAACGACATCTTACTTACCCCCTCCCTTGTGGAGGGTTTTTTTATGCTCGCCGCTAAAAACAACTGACTCCAGGAAAGCAATAACCACCACCGAGCCTCACACAATAATGATAAGTACGATAACCTTGGTATTATGATGTCAAACTATCAGCGGCGATATCAATTAAAGTCTGTTCAATTAATGCCCGAGCAATGGTGCCATGAGGAGCCAGTTCCGGTAACTGATCTGCATTAAACCATTTCGCATCGGTTAATTCAGAATAATCCGGTTTCAATTCCCCGCCGGCATAATCGGCAAAAAAACCCATCATCATGCTCGATGGAAAAGCCCAGGGCTGACTGGCAAAATAACGGATACGCTGAACATCAATGCCTGTTTCTTCTTTAACTTCGCGCGCAACACACTGTTCAAGCGTTTCACCCACTTCGAGAAAGCCAGCAATCACAGTGTACATCCCACCGCGATGTCTAGGATGTTGAGCGAGTAAGATTTGCTGCTCTTTACGCACAGCAACAATAATACACGGAAAGATTCGTGGATAATGCAAGGTTCGGCAGGATTGACACTGCATGGCAAGTTGTTGATGGTTAAGATAATTACGTCCGCCACATTGTGGACAAAAACGCAATGTTTGGCTCATATGTCCATATTGAACCGCTTTACTCACCATTAAAAATAAATCTGAGTCTAAATGCAGTAATGTTCGCAGACTCAGCATAGGTAATGACTGCTCTATATCTTGAGCATTGATCCAATATACAGGAGCATGACGATAATGACCGATCAACACCGCATAATCGTTCGGTAGTTGCCATTGCTGACTATCACCAAAAGGGATCTCACCATCTATGGTCCAGATCTCACTTCCTGAAACCACACACCAATAAGCGGCTTGTGGGTCACTATTTTTTAACATACTCACTCCTGTTTACTTGCAGTTGGTTCATTTTACTGGCAATCTAAATTCATACCAGAATTTATAGTCTTATGAATCTTAGACCCAAACAACTTGGAGTTGCAGATAGGCGGTAAGTGAGTAAGTCTCCATGAGCATAGGCAAGCTATGTGATTGGAGTGAACGAATATAGTTAACATCCCTGCCGCTTCAAGTCGGAAAGGTATAGACCGTTAAATTCTTGTTAGGAAAGCAGACTATGGTCAACTACGGTAGTCAAAATGCAAAGGATGTTATCCATCAGATGACTCGATCATGAGGGCGTGATCATGCTAAGAAAACTTAAGAAAACACAAGAGCAATGGGGAGGATCCAGTGAGGTCATCGATCATTGGCTGGAACATCGTCAGCAGTTACTGGTTGAATTCTGTAAGCTTGCAGCGCTACAACCGCTGACCCCCGAGTCTTCCCAACAAGAACTCCCATCACCACAAGAATTGCATCGCTTCAGCCAAGAGCTCGTGGACTACATCTCCGAAGGCCACTTCAAAATCTATGACATGGTCATGCAAAAGTGGCAAGCAACGGGTTTTAAAGCAACCGATGAAATTAACCAAACCTATGGTGACATCGTTAAGACTAATAATGCTTTACTGGATTTTGCAGACAAATACGCCACTGTCCCTGAAGATGATGATCTTGTCAGCTTAGATAATGATTTATCTACTGTAGGAGAGGTATTAGAAGCCCGGTTAAGCTCAGAAGATTATTTAATTCAGCTCATCGCTGATAGTCTAGCTATTCCACCTGGAGCTTAATCACACTTGGACTAAGAGTTATCAATATAACTGACTAGCCAGCGCCAAAATAGGATTAAAAGCAAACAAAAAAGGCACCCGAAGGTGCCTTTTTAGGTTACTACGACCAATTATTCATCGGAAGAAAAACCCGCATTTAGCAGAGCAGCCAGGTTGTCGGTTGCTTGCTCAGCTGACGTCCCTTCTTTCTCAGACAAACGCTTCGCTTGACGCTCTTGATGGTACGCGAAACCTGTACCAGCTGGGATCAAACGACCAACGATTACGTTCTCTTTCAAGCCACGTAGGTCATCACGCTTACCAGATACTGCCGCTTCGGTCAGTACGCGAGTCGTTTCTTGGAACGACGCTGCAGAGATAAACGATTCTGTCGCTAGAGAAGCTTTAGTGATACCTAAAAGTTCACGTTCGAAACGAGCAGGCTCTTTACCTTCAGCTTCTAACTGACGGTTAGCAATCTTAACTTGAGAGTACTCAATTTGCTCACCAGGTAAGAACTCAGAATCACCAGCATGAGTAATCGTACACTTACGCAACATCTGACGAACGATGGTCTCGATGTGCTTATCGTTAATTTTTACCCCTTGCAGACGATAAACTTCTTGAACTTCGTTAGCAATGTATGAAGTAACAGCATGAATACCACGTAGACGTAGAATATCATGTGGTGACTCTGGACCGTCGGCGATAACATCACCACGTTCGATACGCTCACCTTCAAATACGTTTAGCTGACGATGTTTAGGGATCATCTCTTCGTAAACTTCACCACTATCGCGAGTGATCACTAAGCGACGCTTACCTTTGGTTTCTTTACCAAAAGAAACCGTACCCGTGTGCTCAGCAAGAATCGCCGGCTCTTTTGGTTTACGAGCTTCAAATAAATCCGCAACGCGAGGAAGACCACCGGTAATATCTTTGTTACCGCCAGACTTCTGTGGAATACGAGCTAGCGTATCACCAATGCTCACTTCAGCGCCATCTTCCATGTTAACGATAGCTTTACCAGGTAAGAAGTATTGTGCTGGCATATCTGTACCAGGAATCATTACATCTTTACCTTTCTCGTCAACAAGCTTAATGACAGGACGCATGTCTTTACCCGCCGCAGGACGTGCTGCAGGGTCTGTCACTTCACTAGAAGATAGGCCCGTTAGATCATCTGTTTGACGAGAAACAGTTACGCCATCAATCATATCAACGAATTGAATGCGACCCGCTACTTCAGTGATGATTGGTAAGGTATGCGCTTCCCAGTTAGCAATCACTTCACCGGCATCAACCGCATCACCATCCGCTTTGCTCAATACCGAACCATAAGGGAGTTTATGCTTCTCTTTAGTACGGCCAAACTCATCGATGATGGTCATTTCTGACGCACGAGAGGTGATCACTAACTTGCTATGTTTGTTAATAACAAATTTAGCGTTATGCAGCTTCACCGAACCCTTGTTCTTAGCTTGGATGCTGTTTTCCGCGGCGGCTGTAGATGCTGCACCACCGATGTGGAACGTACGCATCGTTAACTGAGTTCCAGGCTCACCGATAGATTGAGCAGCAATAACACCAACAGCTTCACCTTGGTTAACCAAGTGGCCACGAGCCAAGTCACGACCATAACACAATGCACAACAACCGAAGTCGGCGTCACAGGTTACTACTGAACGAACGCGGATACTGTCAACTGAGTTATCGTTAAGGATCTGACACCACTTCTCATCAAGTAGAGTGTTACGAGGGATCAATACCTCTTCAGTACCAGGCTTAAGGATATCTTCAGCAACCACACGACCAAGAGCAAGCTCAGTCAGTGCAACTTTAACATCACCACCTTCGATATGAGGCATCATATCTACACCCTCATGGGTGCCACAGTCATGTTCAGTTACCACAACATCTTGCGCTACGTCTACTAGACGACGAGTCAAGTAACCGGAGTTCGCCGTTTTCAATGCCGTATCTGCTAGACCCTTACGAGCACCGTGGGTAGAGATAAAGTACTGAAGAACGTTTAGACCTTCTTTAAAGTTTGCCGTGATCGGAGTTTCAATGATTGAACCATCTGGACGAGCCATCAGACCACGCATACCAGCAAGCTGACGAATCTGCGCTGCAGAACCACGAGCTCCTGAGTCAGCCATCATGTAGATGCTGTTAAATGATTCTTGACGCTCTTCTTCACCATCGCGATTGATCACAGACTCAGAAGATAAGTTTTCCATCATCGCTTTCGCTACGCGATCGTTGGTTGACGCCCAAATATCGATCACTTTGTTGTAGCGTTCACCAGCGGTCACTAGACCTGATTGGAACTGCTCTTGAATTTCGCGAACTTCTTCTTCTGCATCGGCAATTTCAGTGTATTTCGCATCTGGTACGACCATATCGTCGATACCAACCGATACACCAGATAATGCTGCATAAGCAAAACCGGTATACATGATTTGGTCAGCAAAAATAACCGTGTCTTTTAGGCCCAGCTTACGATACGCCTCGTTAAGTAGGTTAGAAATTTGCTTCTTACCTAATTTTTGGTTAACGATGCTGTAAGGTAGACCTTTCGGTACGATCTGCCACAACATGGCGCGACCAATGGTTGTATCAACCAGTTGGGTTGTTGTCGTACTGTTACCATCTTCATCAACAACCACTTCAGTGATACGAACTTTAACGCGAGCATGTAGCTCTGCGCTCTTAGTGCGATATGCCTTTTCAGCCTCTTCTGGGCCGGCTAGGTACATACCTTCACCTTTCGCATTGATCTTCTCGCGCGTCATGTAGTACAGACCCAATACAACGTCCTGAGAAGGTACGATGATTGGATCGCCTGATGCTGGCGATAGAATGTTGTTGGTTGACATCATTAAGGTACGTGCTTCAAGCTGTGCTTCTAGAGTTAGAGGCACGTGTACCGCCATTTGGTCACCATCGAAGTCCGCGTTATACGCCGCACACACGAGTGGATGTAGTTGAATCGCTTTACCTTCGATTAGTACTGGTTCAAAGGCTTGGATACCCAAACGGTGTAGTGTCGGTGCACGGTTAAGCAGCACAGGATGTTCACGGATAACTTCATCCAAGATATCCCAAACAACCGCTTCTTCACGCTCAACCATCTTCTTCGCAGCTTTAATCGTTGTCGCTAGACCACGAGTTTCAAGCTTGTTGTAAATAAATGGTTTAAATAGCTCAAGTGCCATCTTCTTAGGAAGACCACACTGGTGTAGACGCAAGTATGGGCCTACGGTAATAACCGAACGGCCTGAGTAATCAACACGCTTACCAAGTAAGTTCTGACGGAAACGACCTTGTTTACCCTTGATCATATCAGCAAGAGATTTTAGAGGACGCTTGTTCGAACCCGTGATAGCACGGCCACGGCGACCATTGTCGAGTAATGCATCCACAGACTCTTGTAACATACGTTTTTCGTTACGTACGATGATATCTGGTGCAGCAAGCTCTAGTAGGCGTTTCAAACGGTTGTTACGGTTGATCACACGACGATAAAGATCGTTCAAGTCAGACGTAGCAAAGCGTCCGCCATCTAGTGGCACTAGAGGACGCAGATCAGGTGGTAATACTGGCAGTACCGTTAAGATCATCCACTCAGGGTTATTGCCTGATGAAAGGAAAGCCTCAACTAACTTAAGACGCTTAGTTAACTTCTTACGCTTGGTTTCAGAGTTAGTGGTTTCTAACTCCTCACGCATCTGCTCAGTTTCAACTTGCAGATCCATCGACGCGAGAAGATCTTTAATCGCTTCAGCACCCATCTTAGCCGTGAACTCATCGCCCCATTCTTCAAGGCGATCAAGGTACTCTTCTTCAGTTAGCATTTGACCTTTTTCAAGGTCAGTCATGCCCGCTTCAGTTACCACGTACATTTCGAAGTAAAGAACACGCTCGATATCACGTAATGGCATATCCATCAACAAACCGATACGAGACGGCAGCGATTTTAAGAACCAGATATGCGCAACCGGTGAAGCTAGCTCGATATGACCCATACGATCACGACGAACTTTAGTCTGGGTTACTTCAACGCCACACTTTTCACAAATCACACCACGGTGTTTCAGACGCTTATATTTGCCACAAAGACACTCGTAGTCTTTTACCGGACCAAAAATACGCGCACAGAAAAGACCATCACGCTCAGGCTTGAACGTACGATAGTTGATAGTCTCAGGTTTTTTTACTTCACCAAATGACCATGAACGGATCATATCTGGTGAAGATAGACCGATTTTGATTGCATCAAATTCTTCGGTCTTATGCTGTGCTTTTAGAAAGTTTAATAAGTCTTTCACAATCAGCTCCTGTAAGGAGTTAAAAGGGCCCGC
>SLFB01000077.1 GCA_007124475.1 Vibrio sp.
ACCACAAAAAGGCGATTAGTCAATGCGCCATCTGCGGCTCTCGAACGTTTCGCCTCACCCACGGCAATTAAGTTATTATTCACGGCCATCAACTTGGAGTAAGCATGAATACCATCACCGCTGGTCCCGTTTTCACGAACGGTAGCACCACTAACGGCTTTGGTTTCCCACTTAGGTTTAACTTCATTTGCGTCAGGTTGCGTGACTTGCGTGAAAGCGGACTTTTCAATCTTTGAAATGCTGGCCTGCATAAAATTACGATCATCGTAAAACGTATTATAACCGGCCGCATAAAGATGTTCGCCTGCAACAACAAAGTCACGAACACTACCTTGAGCTAAACGATTTTGTTGGACATTATTCTTGGTTTCCCACGGAATTACATGAACATTGCCATCTTTATCCCAAATCGCACCTTTAGAGGTATAAAACCCACCTCGATTATTAGCTGCGCGTTCAGCCGTGCTGCCAACCGTGTAAGTACCATTTGTCTTCCAAGCACGAGTCTGCGGCCAGTTACCGTCGCTATTATTGCCTTCAGTTGACGTTTTTAAACCTAGGGCTTGAACCGAGTTACGACGAAAGCCTGCTACATCGCCAGCAGCAATTTTAATTCCTATCGGTTCTGCCTTTGAAGTTAAGCTATTAATAACAATGTTTTCGTTGCCTGCTCCACTCACAGTTAAGGGATTTTGATCCCCTTCAATAAAAGCTGTCGCATTAGGGTCAGTATTACCACGACGCTCTTTGTCCCACTCATTCCAATGAACACTGGCCCAAGTATCACAAGTGGCATAACCTAAAAAGCTACGACAGTACAATTCAAAATCGCGCTGGCTACGAATCGAGTTAAACGTCATATCGCCGCCAAATGGCGCTTCTTCTCGATAACTGACCCCATCTACCGCATGACCATCATGAGTGTTAACCCGTCGGGTTTCGCCAGCAAGTTTAAACGAAGATTCACAATCTGTTGTCCCAACGGCAAAACAACCTAATGAATTACCACCGGCCACATTACCCGGTTGAATCGCTACCCCATAAGCACTTTCAAATGAACTCGGTGGTGATATCTCAATAATCTCATACAGCGCCGCTGAGGCTGATGTGGCGGACAGAATCATTGCGCTGATCGCTGTCAGCTTAAACATATTACTACTTATTGGTTTCATTAACTTTCCTGTTGCATCGCTTCAAGCTCTTCCCAACGCTCAAAAGCTACTTCGAGCGCCTGCTCAGTGGCTGCTAGCTTATCTAATATCGGTTGTGTGTACTCGACAGACTGACTAAAAAAGTCAGCATCATTAATCTGCTGCTGTAAAGCTTCAATCTCGGTTTCAAACTGTTCAAGTTTGGCTGGTAGTTCTTCCAACTCGCGTTGCAGTTTATAAGACAACTTTTTCAGTTTTGGTTTTTCAGTACTGCTCTTAGCTGTTTTTTCAGAGGTTTTAGCAGGCTTCGCTGGCTCAAGCGAACTCTGACGATGTAGCAAAACTTGTTGTCTTTGCTGCTGCGCATCATGATAGCCACCGACAAACTCTTCGATAATACCATTACCCTCAAAAATCCAACTTGTGGTCACCGTATTGTCAACAAACTCACGATCGTGACTGACTAACAATAAAGTACCTTGGTAATTGGCAAGCAAATCTTCTAAAAGTTCCAATGTTTCGATATCTAAATCGTTAGTAGGTTCATCAAGTACCAATAAATTATTCGGTTTTAGGAAGATTCGAGCGAGTAATAAGCGGTTTTTCTCTCCGCCAGATAAGGCTTTTACCGGCGTTCTGGCACGTTTAGGCGCAAAAAGAAAATCTTGCAAATAACTCAACGCATGACGTTGACGCCCTGCAACCGTCACTTCTTGTTTTCCATCAGCAAGGTTATCAATCACTGATTTTTCAGGGTCTAATAGCTCTCGATACTGATCAAAATAAGCAACTTCAAGCTTGGTACCGCAATGTAAACGACCACTTTGCGGGCTAAGCTCACCCAACAGCAGTTTTAATAACGTACTTTTACCACAGCCATTAGGGCCAATCAAAGCGATGCGATCGCCACGCATGATATTAAAACTGAAATCGTTAACAATGGATTTGCCATCAATCGAATAACACAAATTCTCGGCTTCAAAGACAATTTTACCTGAGCGAGAGCCATCATCAATCTTAAGATTAACCTTACCCTGCACCTCACGACGCTGACTTCGCTCTTCACGAAGTTTCTTTAACGCCCTGACTCGCCCTTCATTACGCGTCCGGCGTGCTTTAATCCCCTGCCGAATCCAGACTTCTTCTTGCGCTAACTTTTTATCAAACTCAGCATTTTGCATTTCTTCAACGCGTAATTGCTCTTCTTTCTCAACTAAATACTGATCGTAATTACCAGGGAAAGAGTTTAGCTTGCCGCGATCTAAATCGACAATACGCGTAGCCATTGATTTGATAAAAGTCCGGTCATGGGAAATAAAAATAATCGAGCCGCGGAAATCTTTTAAAAAGCCTTCTAGCCATTCGATCGTCGTGACATCTAAATGGTTAGTCGGTTCATCAAGAAGTAATACATCGGGATCACAGACAAGTGCTCGTGCGAGGGCCGCTTTGCGCTGCCATCCACCAGAGAGATCCGTTAACTTGGTTTGACCATCTAATTTTAATGCGGTTAATACATTATTGATTCTATCTTCAAAGCGCCATGCCCCAGAGTGATCCAGCTGCTCTTGCACAGCCGATAATTTTTTAATATTGGCATCGGTGGGTGAATGAGTGACAAGATCCAAAAGATCTTGATAGATCTTCAGTTGCTCACCCGCTTCAGCTAAACCACCAGCAACATAATCGTAGACCGTTCCTTGTTGATCGCGAGGGGGATCTTGCTCTAAGCGAGAAACTACGACATCCTGCGTCACTTGCATTTTACCATCGTCGAGCAAGATCTCTTTGGCTAAGATCTTCATTAAGGTTGACTTGCCTGCTCCGTTACGTCCAACCAAACAGACGCGTTCATTTTCTTGCAGTGCAAAATCAGCATGGTCAAGAAGAGGATGATCACCGAACGCCAGCAATCCATTGTGAATGGTAATTAAGGCCATTGTATTTTCTAACCGTTGAGTTGAGTTAATTCATTAATAACTTACTCGCCAAACAAAACTGTTCATGCTTGGCGAGCAGCAAACGTAAGTGACCGCGTCACAAGATACCATCAAAGACTTAGTCTTTTATCGCGTTTAGCATCACACTAAACCTGGCTGTGTGGGTTGATGAGAAATCAACCAGCAGTTGTGGATCTGTTTATTACGCTCAAAATCCATTGGTAAAGTTTGGGTCGAAATATTCTGTGCCATTAAACCCAGTTCAGCTAACGAATCCATGTCCATTTTGAAGTGTCGTTTATTATTAGAGAATACGATTGTACCGCCAGGACGCAAAATTCGTTGTAAATGCTTCATAAGTAGCATGTGATCTCTTTGCACATCGAACGATTGCTCCATGCGCTTAGAATTAGAAAACGTCGGTGGGTCGATAAAAATCAAATCGTAAAGCCCTTGCGCACCTTCTAACCACTGTAGGCAATCGGCTTGAATAAATTGATGCTGGCGACCCACTTGGCCATTCAGCTGCATATTTTCTTTGGCCCAGTCTAAATAGGTTTTCGACATATCAACCGTAGTCGTTGACTTAGCACCGCCACAAGCGGCATGGACGGTAGCAGAGCCGGTATAGGCAAATAGATTTAAGAAATCACAACCTTTGGCCATTTGTCCTAATCGACGGCGAGTTAATTTATGATCAAGGAACAAACCGGTATCCAAGTAATCATGAAGATTGACTAACAACTTAACACCGTACTCATTAACAGCAAAAGTTTCTGACTGTTGAGCCATTTTCTGATACTGAGAACGACCTTTTTGACGTTCACGAACTTTTAAAACCACTTTATTAGCGGCAACACCCGTGACTTGAATCGAGGCGCGAATAATATCGGTCAAACGACGTTTAGCGGTTTCTTCTGGAATGGTTTTAGGTGGTGCATATTCTTGGATAACCAGTTGATCAACATACCAATCAATCGCTACGTTGTACTCAGGTAAATCTGCATCATAAATTCGATAGCAATCTAGCCCCTCACGCTTCGCCCATTTAGCAATCTTGGTCATGTTTTTCTTTAAACGATTAGCAAAATCAGGGGCAACTTGTTGAGTAGGTGCTTGCTGTAACCCATCCAACTGGGCTTGCTCACGAGCGGCTATAGAATAGTTCTTCTGGTGACACGGTAACGCACCGTTATTGAGTTTAAACTGCTTGTCGGCGCGCATCCGTATGCAGCTCAGTAACTCGTCTGAGCCAGAAAATATAGAAGCCTGACAACCACCAAATTCTGCTTTTAATTGCGCGCCAAACGCTGTGTATAAAGCAATTAGGCCAGGATGCGTTCCAAGACGCTCACCATAAGGTGGATTGGAAATAATCACCCCATCGACAAATTCTGCTGCACGCGCTAGCGTAGCGGCGTCACCAAGCTCAAAGTGAATCAAGCTTTCAACCCCAGCTCGACGGGCATTGTCTTTGGCGGTTTGCAGTACTCGACTGTCGTTATCCATACCAAAAAACTTAGCGTCAACTTTTTTGACTCCCTTGCGAGCTTGCACCGTGGCTTCAGCTTTCACTTCCGCCCATAACTCTGGTTGAAAATCTTCTAACGCTTCAAAGCCCCACTTTGCTCTTTTTAAGCCCGGAGCAATATTGGCTGCCATCATTGCAGCTTCAATCAGTAAGGTTCCAGAACCACACATGGGGTCAAGTAACGACTTATCTGCTTTCCAGCCACTACGTAAGACAATGGCCGCGGCTAAGGTTTCTCTCAGTGGCGCTCGCCCT
>SLFB01000340.1 GCA_007124475.1 Vibrio sp.
GTGGAAAAACACCCTCAACTCAAACTAGCAGGTTTATATGTTTCCGCCAACAGTCTCGATGCAGGAAAATCCATGGCTGAGCTGCATGGCAAATTAGCCGGTATGGTGGATATGGATATCCAGCCCTTGCTTGATCCCTTAGCGGTGGCCAGTGACTGTGACGTGGTGTTTTTAGCCACGGCCCATGAAGTGAGTCACGACCTGGCTCCGATTTTTTTAGCGCAAGGCTGTCAGGTTTTTGATTTGTCAGGTGCTTTTCGGGTCAAAAACGCTGACTTTTATCCACATTACTATGGTTTTGAGCACCAATTCTCCACTTGGTTGGATAAAGCCGCTTATGGTTTAGCGGAATGGAACCATCAGGCTATCCAACAAAGTCAATTAATTGCGGTTGCAGGTTGTTATCCCACTGCCGCTCAATTGGCCATTAAACCATTATTGGTAGCTGGTTTAATTGATAGCACACAGTGGCCAGTGATTAATGCCACCAGTGGTGTCACGGGAGCAGGTAGAAAAGCCACCTTAAATAACAGTTTTTGTGAAGTGAGCTTGCAGCCCTATGGTGTTTTTACTCATAGGCATCAACCCGAAATTACCAACCACTTAGGCTGTGAGGTGATTTTTACGCCTCACTTGGGCAACTTCAAACGGGGAATCTTAGCCACGATAAGCATGAAGTTAGCGTCAGGCGTTACCACGCAGCAAGTGGATGATGCCTTTACTCAAGCTTATGCGGGTAAGCCAGCCGTGAGATTAAAGTCGAGTTTACCCGCGATTAAAGATGTTGAATTTACGCCATTTTGCGATGTGGGTTGGCGAGTGCAAGGTGAGCATATCATCGTGATTGCGGCCATTGATAACTTGCTCAAAGGGGCATCGAGTCAAGCGATGCAATGTTTAAATATTCATTACGGTTTTTCTGAGCTAACCGCTTTGGTGTAAAACGCCAAGCTTAAGGGTGAAATATGACAGATACACAGCACATTCCATTGGTGATTAAGTTAGGCGGCGCAGCGCTGTCTTGTTCTGAGACGCTAAGCAAATTGTTTGGCGCGATTGCCTTGTATCAAGCCCAAGCTCAGCGACGAATCGTCATTGTTCATGGTGGTGGTTATTTGGTTGATGAGCTGATGGCGAAGTTACAACTAGAGAGCGCAAAAAAGGAAGGGTTACGGGTGACGCCTTATGACCAAATTCCGTTGATTACCGGAGCGCTAGCCGGTACCGCCAATAAAATGCTGCAAGGACAAGCGATTAAAGGTGGTTTAAAAGCGGTGGGACTGTGTCTCGCTGATGGTGGTCTGTGTCAAATCGAACAGCTTGATCCTGAGCTTGGTGCCGTGGGCAAAGCCTTGCCTGGTGATTCACAGTTATTACAAGCCATTCTTGCAGTCGGTGGGTTACCTATTATCAGTTCTATCGGGCTTACCGCCGATGGACAAATGATGAATGTGAATGCAGACCAAGCAGCGGTCGCGGTTGCAGGGGCATTGGATGCTGAACTGGTTTTACTCTCCGATGTTAGTGGTGTGCTTGATGGTAAAGGCCATTTGTTGACCAGCTTAACGGCCCAACAAGCCGATCGCTTGATAACAGGTAAGGTGATCACCGATGGCATGATAGTCAAAGTCAAAGCTGCACTTGAGGCTGCCAATGAGCTGGGACGTCCGATTCAAGTTGCAACCTGGCGTTACCCAGACAAATTGCATAAGTTATTTGCTGGCGAAAGTATTGGTACCCAATTTTTACCGCAATAGTTATAGGCAATCGGTGGTGTTCAACCACGATGGATAAATAATCAGTCCGAGCGGTCACTCAAGATGATGCGCGGCATGGAGAGAAGTTGATGAGTAAAGTACAAGTTAAGAAAGTAGTGGTTGCCTATTCTGGTGGTTTAGATACTTCGGTGATCATTCCTTGGTTAATTGAAAACTATGGTTGTGAAGTGGTTGCCTTTGTCGCGGATGTGGGTCAAGGCGAAGAAGAGCTTCAAGGTATTGAAGAAAAAGCCAAAGCATCGGGTGCTTCAGAGTGTTATGTCGTCGATTTAAAACAACAGATGGTTGCCGATTACATTTACCCGACCTTAAAAACAGGGGCGTATTATGAAGGCAAATACCTGCTTGGCACCTCAATGGCGCGGCCTATTATTGCCAAAACGCAAGTAGAGATTGCTCGTAAAGTGGGGGCAGACGCTTTGTGTCATGGCTGCACCGGTAAAGGGAACGATCAAGTTCGTTTTGAAGGGACATTTGCTGCTCTTGCGCCTGATCTGCATGTGATTGCGCCTTGGCGTGAATGGGACATTGTGAGTCGTGAGCAATGCCTTGATTATCTCGCAGAGCGTGGCATCCCTTGCAGCGCATCGCTGACCAAAATCTATTCTCGTGACGCTAATGCATGGCATATTTCAACGGAAGGTGGCGTGTTAGAAGATACTTGGCACGCACCCAATGAGGATTGCTGGGTATGGACAGTCGATCCTGAACAAGCGCCCAATGAAGCGGAGTCTGTCACTATACAGGTAGAAAAAGGTCAGGTAGTGGCGGTTGATGGTGAACGGATGACGCCTTATAACGCGCTCGTTTATTTGAATGAAAAAGGCGCTAAACATGGCGTTGGCCGGATCGACATTGTTGAAAACCGATTGGTCGGTATGAAGTCTCGTGGTTGCTATGAAACCCCTGGGGGCACCATTATGATGGAAGCGCTTCGTGCGGTGGAGCAATTGGTATTAGATAAAGCATCGTTTGAATTTCGTGAAGAGCTCGGTCTTAAAGCTTCCCATTTAGTCTATGATGGCCGTTGGTTTACACCATTACGTGAAGCGGTATTTGCTGCTGCCGATCAGCTTGCTCAGCAAGTGAATGGTGAAGTGGTGGTCAAATTGTATAAAGGGCAAGCCGTGGTGACTCAGAAGCGTTCTGCTAATAGCTTATATTCAGAATCTTTTGCCACGTTCGGCGAAGATGATGTCTATGACCAAAGCCATGCTGGTGGTTTTATTCGCCTCTACTCCTTGGCAAGCCGTATTCGAGCTTTAAATAATCAATAAACTGGCCAGCCTCAAACTCTGGGTAACAAGGATAAAAGGTTTGAAGCGATCAATATCGATAGTCATAGGGTTAAGGCTCGATAGCTGGCAAGGTAACACCAGCTATCTTGAGGATTGATGTTTAGTTAACCTTTTGCGTGTTCAACACGGTCCAAGAGCGCGCAAAAGAAGGAGAAGCGTAATGGCATTATGGGGTGGAAGATTTACTCAAGCAGCAGACAGCAGATTTAAGCAATTTAACGATTCACTACGTTTTGATTATCGACTAGCAGAGCAAGATATTGTTGGCTCGATTGCTTGGTCAAAAGCATTACTGGCAGTGGATGTGTTAACAGAGCAAGAGCAGCAAACGTTAGAGCTCGCCTTAAATGAGCTGAAAATGGCGGTAACGGAAGATCCTGAGCAGATTTTGTCATCGGATGCGGAAGATATTCACTCATGGGTCGAGCAGCAGCTCATCAATAAGGTTGGAGATTTAGGCAAGAAACTGCACACCGGACGCTCGCGTAATGATCAAGTGGCTACCGACCTTAAATTATGGTGTCGTCAACAAGCGCAGCAATTGCTTCTTGGTCTAGAGGGGTTATTACGGCAGTTGGTCATCGTAGCTAAGCAATATCAAACCACGGTATTGCCCGGTTATACTCATTTGCAACGCGCTCAACCGGTGACTTTTGCTCATTGGTGCTTGGCCTATGTTGAGATGTTTGAGCGTGATTACTCGCGTTTGGCTAACGCCATGCAGCGTCTTAATACGTGTCCTCTAGGTTCTGGTGCATTAGCGGGTACCGCTTACCCAATCGATCGTCAGCAATTGGCTCGCGAGTTGGGGTTTGCTAGCGCAACTCGAAATTCCCTTGATGCCGTTTCTGATCGTGATCATGTGATTGAGTTAATGTCGGTGGCCTCGATGTCGATGCTGCATTTGTCTCGTTTAGCCGAAGATATGATTTTCTATAATTCTGGTGAAGCTGGATTTATCGAATTAGCGGATACGGTGACGTCAGGCTCATCATTAATGCCGCAAAAGAAAAATCCGGATGCGCTGGAGTTGATCCGCGGCAAAACGGGACGCGTCTACGGCTCGTTAGCAGCGATGATGATGACGGTTAAAGCTTTACCTCTAGCTTATAACAAAGATATGCAGGAAGACAAAGAAGGGTTATTTGATGCGCTAGATACCTGGCTTGATTGCATTGAAATGGCCACCCTTTGTTTTGATGGTATAAAAGTTAAAGCGGATCGCACATTAGAAGCCGCGCAGCAAGGTTATGCCAATGCAACAGAATTAGCGGATTATTTAGTAGCGAAGGGGATCCCATTTCGAGAGGCTCATCATATTGTTGGTGTGGTGGTGGTGGCGGCCATTGATAAAGGGTGCCCGTTAGAAGCGCTTTCTTTATCAGAGTTGCAGCAATTTTCTCCGGTTATTGCAGAAGATGTTTATGCTATTTTGACCATTGAATCTTGCTTAGCCAAACGTAACGCCCTAGGCGGTGTAGCACCGACTCAGGTCGCACATGCACTGCAACAAGCTGAGCAGCGGATTGCTAATTGAGCCTTGTATTCGTAGATGTTGTAGTGAGGTAGGCTGTATCGGCTTGCTTTGCACACAATATCGGGAACTAATCTGGGGATTGTCTGTCTATAAAATTACCACTGCTTTTTCTTAGATGATTATAAGAGAGCCCTGAAGCGTATATCGTTTTAGGGCTTTTTTGTTTTGTTAGGTGGCTCTTTTTTTTGCTGATGTTGGCGCCAAGGTAAGACTATCCACTTCATCCACAAGTGTAATAGCAGTAGGCCATGAA
>SLFB01000288.1 GCA_007124475.1 Vibrio sp.
AAATAACCGATAAACAAGGCATCTAAGGCTATATTACTGATCGCGCCAATGCCCATCGCTAGCGTAGCCAGACGCGGAGCCCCCGCATTACGGACTAATAATGGCAAAGCTATGCTACTAAGCACTATTGGTGCGCCAGCCATCATCAAATATAAGTAATCAGCAGCTTGTGAAGAAGCGCCGCCTGTCGCGCCTTGGAAAAGTAAAAACGTAGGGCTAATAACATGAAGAGCAACACCTAAAGGTAAGCCAACGCCTACTAATAACAAAAGGCCATGGATCAAGTAATTAATGGCTTGTGAGGTTTCACCAGCCCCCATTTTTAATGATGCATGAGCGCCAGCACCCATACCAATCATCATACCCACAGCGAGTAAAATACCTTGCAGTGGCCATGCTAGACTGATGGCTGCTAAGCCATCGGCACCAATAAAGTGGCCAACAAAGATACCGTCGACAATTTGATAGGTGCCACTGACCATCAGAGCGGCAATAGATGGCAAAGTGTAGTGCCAAAACGCTTTGCCGACAGAAGTGCGCTGTAAATTTATCATGTTGTTTCTCAATTAATAAGGACGAGAGGCCAGTTGAGGTGGATCCATGTCCACAAGGTCTAAATCACGACAAGCTTTGACTAATAACTGTTCCAGTAGTTTTAGTTCATCGCTGGTTAAGGTGTGTTTAAAGTGTGATAGCGCAGGTTGATAAACATCTTGTTCATAATCTCGCATGGCTAACATTTTGGCGCTAGGGAAAAGTCGTTGCGCTCGGGCATCTTCAGGACAAGGTTCGCGAATAATGTAACCTTGCTTTTTTAACTTGTTAACCATGGTACTGGCGGAAGCTTTACTCACTTTCATCTGCTCGGCCAATTCGGTCAAACGTATACCCTGTTCGGCGTGAGTGAGCAGAGTATATAGATATTGTAACTCGCTGCTTGTTAAATCTAGATTACCATTTTGTTTCGCGTATTCACGCCAGTGGTGCCATAAATGCCATTCTAAATGTTGTAAACAATGTCTTAAATCCACGATGTTACTCCTTACTTTAATTTAGTTAGTCTAACTAACTAAATGGCGAATGCAAGAAAATTAAAGCTCAGTTGTGTATGTACAAATTCTGGGTATGGCATGGGGAGTACATCAGTATGCAGAATGGATCGATTAAGGTTCGCTATTATTCTTTAAGGTAATGTATTGATTATATTTTTTATTTTTTTAGACAGTCGGTCTAACATCTAGCCCTTGAGAAGGATTGATTTGGATTTTATATCTAATATAAGCTTGAATTTTGGTTTTTTATATCTTATTTCTGTCCCTAGTTGGAATTTGTGGGCTACTTGGCTTGAATAAAGCTTATTTCCCCGTATTCTTTATGTAAACACTTTGTTAAAAAATAATCCCATGTGTTTTCATTAAGGAGTCGATGATGTTAACTGCACATGAAACAACCCTGCAAATTACCCACTTAAGCCAGGAGGCGACACGTCAATTGGCACCCTCCTTTGCAAGTTTGCCTCGAACAGAGCATGCTGATGGTCAATACCGACTACGTCGTTATTCGGTGATTCAATTTCAAAATGGCAAAGTCATTCCGCTAGCGAAAAATGAATTTGTTCAGAGTGAAAAGATAAATCACTTTCAGGGGGATATTGTTCGTCAGTTTGAGCCAGTGCTAGCGGAAACACTGCAGAGTGATGGCATGAAAGAAGTGTGTGAGTTATTTATGCAGGCCAATGATTTACCCAATGGTCAGGAAATAGAAATTCATCAAATTAGAGTCACGGCGATTTATGATGAAACACAAGTTGCGCCAGAAGGTGTCCATCAGGATGGCTTTGATCATATCGCGCTAGTTAGCATTGATCGCCATAATATTGTGGGTGGTGATATTATGCTTTATAACGACTGCCACGAAGCGCCATTTTTCCGCAAAGTGCTAGATAACGGCGAAGTGGCTATGTTGGCAGACAGTAAATTATGGCATAACGCGAGCCCAATTCGCTCGGTGGATCATAGCCAAGAAGGGCATATGGATGTGTTTGTTTTGACGGCTAAGGATGGTAAGTATGAGCTTCACTCCTGAGCAAGTGAGAAAGCAGTTTCCTGCTCTAGCGCAAACCTACCATCAACGCCCGGTCTACTTTTTTGATGGCCCAGGGGGCTCTCAAGTTCCGCAGTCAGTATTGCAAGCAATAACGGATTATTTGGGTTATTACAACTCGAATCTTGGCGGGCACTTTTTTTCTAGTCAACACACCACAGATTTGCTGCAACAAGCAAGAGAAGCAGCGCAGGCACTACTCAACGCTGAGTCGTCTGGCAATATCGTCTTTGGTGCCAATATGACGTCATTAACCTTTCAACTCAGTCGAGCCATCAGTCGAGAATGGCAAGTTGGTGATGAAGTGATAGTGACTGCCCTCGATCATTACTCCAATGTATCGAGTTGGCAACAAGCGGCGCAAGATAAAGGCGCGATTGTTCATCAAGCAAGGGTTAATACAGACAACGGTACCCTTGATATTGGCCATTTATTAAGTTTGATTAACTCGAAAACCACTTTAGTCGCTTTGACCTATGCTTCTAATACCACAGGATCGATTGTGGATGTGAAGCGGGTGATCGAAGCGGCTCATGCTGTGGGCGCTCAGGTTTATGTGGATGCAGTACACTACGCACCACATCACTTAATTGATGTGCAAGATTTAGAATGTGATTTCTTAGCGTGTTCAGCCTATAAATTTTTTGGTCCTCATGTTGGTATTGCTTACATCCATTCTCAATGGCTACATAGTTTGCAGCCCTATAAGGTGGAACCTGCCACCAATATCGGCCCTGGACGATTTGAAACTGGAACACAAAGTTTTGAGAGCCTAGCGGGATTAATTGCGGCGATTGAGTATTTGGCGCAATGGGGGGATAGCGGAGCACCACTACGTCAACGTTTGGCACAGAGTTTTGCGCAGTTTAATCGACATGAGCAAACACTCAGTCGCCATTTTTTACATAAGTTGCAGCAATTGCCACAGGCCACACTCTATGGGCGTCAAGAATCAGATACGGATCAACGAACCCCCACTTTTGCCATTCGTCTTGCGGGTCATTCGCCAGAAACCATCGCGAAACTATTAGGCGAGTACAATTTCTGTGTTTGGAGTGGTCATTTTTATGCCCTAGGTTTAATTCGTCAGTTGCAATTAGAAGATAAAGGGGGAGTGGTGCGGATTGGATTAATGCACTACAACACAACTGAAGAAATTGATCAGCTGTTTGGCGTATTAGAACAATTAGTTAAGTAATGAAATCACCCCATAGGCGAATATTATAACGTTAACTATACCCAAATAACTTGGAGTTGCAGGTAGGCGGCAAGTGAGTTCATCCCCATGAGCATAGACAAACTATGTGTTTGGGGTGAACGAACGTAGCCAACCCCCCTGCAGCTTCAAGGTGGAAGGATATATGGGGCTTTCTTATTCGTTGAACTTATCAGCTGTGGTTAATCGTGACTCACTTCCACTTCATATGCAGTGAATTTACGAATATTAATAACGCCATTATCGAAAATCAGGTATTGGCCTTTGATACCTTGCAAAACACCTGTGACTAACGGTTGCTTATCAAAATTATGTGACGTGATTTTTACTGGGTGCTGGATCACGGGATAACGTATTTCTGTCCCGTCTTCATCCAGCTCTATCACGGCATCAGTACCAAATTGCTGCTTTAATTCGGCAATTTTTTCGTTTAACCGTGGTTTTAGCTGTGCTGCCAGTTCGATAAGCGGCAGAGGAGCGCCATCCCCTTTTAGTAGCGTTCGCCAGTTAGTTTTATCGGCAATATGTTTGGCTAATTCTACTTCAAGCAGACCTGAAATCTGTCGAGTTTTGACCTTGTATAGCGGTAAGCCTTGGGTTGCCCCTTGGTCTATCCAACGAGTGGGTATTTGGTTATGGCGGGTTATCCCGACTTTTAAGCTCGAGGTGTTGGATAAGTAGACATAATGGTCGACCATGCAGTGAGTTTGTGCCCAATCAGGCTCTCGACAGGTTCCTTGATCAAAATGACACGTTTCTGGTTTCATTATGCACATATCACAACTGGCAAGTTTTTTCATACAGACAAAGCAGTGCCCTTGTGAATAGCTTTTTTTTTTTTTTTTCCCACACGCACTACAAAAAATATTGCCAGTGTGATGCAAAGTGAGCGTTTTACCGATTAATGGATTAAGGTCGAGTAATTGTTCACCTACGGGTAGTTGATATTCGACCGTAGGATGATGTTGAGCGCGCATTTTACTTAATACGCCGCGGATGGTTAAAGACATGACATGGCTCTTTTTTTATAAGTTTTTCAGTGATGGATTATTTTATATATACCCAAACGACTTGAAGTTGCAGGTAGGCTGGCCTTTGGTGAGAGCCACGGATGGCTCTCATAATCCCCATGAGCATAGGCAAACTATGTGATTGGGGTGAACGGAACGTAGCCAACACCGCTGCAGCTTCACGTAGGAAGGGTATAACGCCGTTTTACAACTGGCTAAGTTGATTTATCACTCGTTGGAATTTAAATCAGACTTATCAAGCGAGTCTAAATCAAGTGTATCACGATCAAGCGGTTCTGACAGGATAGGCGCTTGTGGGCCAAGAAATTTGGGTTGAGTATCGAGTAGATAGAGGTCTAAAAAAGCCTTACTTCTGGCAAAGACTTCCCGTAAACGCACTTTATAGCCCAGATGATTTTTTGGCCCAGGCACCGCTAAACATGTCGCATTAATCTTGTGATGTCTAGCGATAAAAATGGCTCGCTCACAGTGGAAGCGCTGGGTGACAATCAAAAAAT
>SLFB01000316.1 GCA_007124475.1 Vibrio sp.
ACTGATCAATGATAATTTTATTGATGTCGCTTCGAAACTGGTGTTTCAAGTCACTCTACCTGCCATGCTTTTCCTCAGTATCGTAGCCACAGAGCATAACTTTTTAGCCCACTTACCTTTGATTGTATTTAGTTTAATTGCTAACTTTTTCTTTTTTCTGCTCACTAGCTGGATGACTGGTCGCTACCATTCAAACTCCCAAGATCACGGCGTGATCATTCAGGGTGGATTCAGAGCGAATACAGCGATCATCGGGCTGGCTTATGTCGCGAATTTATATGGCAGCAATGGCGTTGCTCTGGCCGCTATCTACGTCGCTTCAACTACCGTTTTATACAATATTCAAGCAGTGATTGCGTTAACGCCAAAAGGGAAAGTTCCAGGCAGATCCCCTGTGGTGACCATGACGAAAACCCTCACGAAAAATCCATTGATCATAGCGATTTTACTCGGTGTTATCTGTTATGCCATTGCCTTACCCATACCGGAGATGATTAGCCAAGCCGGTCATTATTTTGCCAATATGACCTTACCTCTCGCGCTGTTATGTACCGGCGGTTCATTGAATATTCAATCACTCAAACACGAATCACGCTCAACTTGGTTCGCCACTCGTTATAAATTAATTTGGTCACCTTTATTGATCACGGGAGCAGCCATTGGCTATGGCTTTCGAGGGATGGAGGTGGGAATCATTTTATTGATGACAGGAGCACCAACCGCGGCGGCGAGTTATGTGATGGCAAGAGCAATGGGAGGTAACGCTCCTCTTGCTGCAAATATCATCGCTTTAAGCACAGTGTTATCTTTATTTACTTGTACTTTCGGTATCTTCGTTTTATCGAGTTTAGCGCTGATATGACGGAGGTTATATACTCAAACAACTTGGCGTTGCAGGTAGGCGACAAGTAAGAAAAAGAGAATTATTCATTTCCAAAAAAGCTTAAATCTACTGTCTATATGTATAGCACCAACCTTGCAAAATAAAAACCACTTGCAATTTGCAAATGCATTTATGAAACAAAGCACTATAAAACCGCAAAAAAACACCGGTTTTGTTGATTTAATAGCCATAAAAAGTTGGCACAGTAATTGTATTATAGTGAGTGACCCTTTTAAGCCGAGGGTCACCTAGCCAACTGACGTTGTTAGTGAATACATTGTTCACACTATATATAGCCAGCCGCCCTATTTGCGACTGGCTTTTTTTTATTTTATTTAAGCTTATAAAAAAGGGTCGCTAAGGGTGGTAAGGGTAATAATAAGGATTGTGCTAATCCTTCACTTGCTACGGCTTCACTTTGCACCACATCGTGCACGGCAAAGTGGCTTCCTCCATATTGCTTAGCATCCGTATTCAGTAGTAGCTGATAACTGCCGGCTACTGGCACACCAAGACGAAATGCCTCGTGCGGCACTGGAGTAAAGTTGGTGATCACCAATATACGCTGACCATCATCATCCAAGCGCTCATGGGCAATAATACTCGCATCCGCTGCATCTTGTAATCGCCATTCAAACCCCTTTGGCTCACAATCCAATTGGTGCAAAGCACTCTCATTACGATATAAATGGTTTAAATCACGTACTAAACTTTGTACCCCTTTATGCCGTTCAAACTCCAGCAAAAACCACTGCAACTGATCATCATGATTCCACTCAGCCGTTTGCGCAAATTCCGCTCCCATAAAGTTGAGTTTTTTACCTGGCTGACCATACATATACCCCAAATAAGCGCGCATATTCGCCGTTTGCTGCCACTCATCCCCAGGCATTTTATAAATCAACGACTGTTTACCGTACACCACTTCATCATGTGATAGTGATAACACATAGTTTTCACTAAAAGCGTAAATGAGTGGGAAAGTCAGCGTATTATGATGATATTTGCGATGAACGGGATCTTCTTTGATGTACGAGAGGCTGTCGTGCATCCACCCCATATTCCACTTAAAGCCAAACCCTAACCCACCAGCAAACGTTGGAGCAGAAACCCCAGGAAACGCCGTTGACTCTTCCGCTATCGTCATGGCATTAGGGAAATGTTTGTATACCTCTTCATTCATCCATTTTAACGTTGCAATTGCATCGTAATTCTCACGACCACCATCGATATTAGGAATCCATTGATCGTGACTACGTGAATAATCAAGGTATAGCATAGAGGCTACCGCATCGACGCGAATACCATCGATATGGAACATTTCAAACCAATACAAAGCATTAGCGACTAAGAAACGCCTTACGTGCTCTCGCCCTAGATCATAGATGTAAGAGTTCCAATCTTGATGCCAACCACGACGAGGATCAGGATCATGATATAAAGGCGTGCCATCAAAGTTCGCCAAGCCATGCGAATCTGATGGGAAATGGGCAGGAACCCAATCAAGTACCACCCCGAGTCCAGCTTGGTGACACTGATCGACAAAATACTTAAAGTCATCAGGGGAGCCATAACGACTCGTTGGTGCAAATAAACCAATCGGTTGATAACCCCAGGAGCCATAGAATGGATGCTCTGAAACAGGCATTAATTCGACATGGGTATAACCCATATCAACTAAATAGGGGATCAACTCAGCGGCCAATTCGCGATAGTTCAGAAAACGCCCATCTTCGCCTCTTTTCCAAGAGCCAGGATGCAATTCGTAAAATGATAACGCCTGTTTACGTTTTTCTGTTATCGGTCGTTGTTGCCACTTAGCATCTTGCCATTGATAACGCTGATGATCATAAGTCACCGACGCTAAAGAGGGATATTGCTCAGCATAGAATCCCCAAGGATCCGCTTTATGAGGTAAGCCCTCTCCATGTGGCCCTTTGAGCTCAAATTTATATTGCGTTCCTTCTGGTAAGTTAGGGATAAAAAGCCCCCAAATACCATAATCTAAACGCTGCATCGGATGACGACGACCATCCCAGTGATTAAAGTTACCCACTAAGCTACAAGCGGATGCATGAGGTGCATAGACCAAAAATCGCGTTCCACTAATACTGTGCCCATCACGCTCTAGGGTTACAAACTGGGCCCCTAAATGGTGATACATTTGCTTGGGTGTATGTAACTCCTCAAACTCCGCATATAAAGCATGATATTGATAAGGATCGTCAATGATTTGCTCAACGCCATCCCAATCTACCGCTAATTGATAGTGAGTAAAACGCAAATCAAGATCAGCTTTAAGGATAAATCCGCCGTGTTGATCACGTGACAGGAGCATTCGTGGCTGGCCTTCACGTAATAGCTCAACCTTATTAGCATTCGGTAACCAAACTCGTAACGCGCCTTGCTCTTTAGGTATAAATGGCCCTAAACAGGCAAAAGGATCAGCACAAGCGGCATGCTCCAGCTGCTGATACATCAACTGTCGCTTTGACATGGTTTGTAACGGTTTATTGGCCTGCGACTTCTGCGAGAGTGCATCGCTTTGTAGCGGTTTGCTTTCTGAGGGTTTGTTTTCAACGGGGTTCAATATACTTACTCCTAACCAACATTTAAAAATGGTAAAAGGCCCGCTTAAAGCGGGCTTGCTAGCATGACATCCATGATCCGAGTATATTTAGGTCTATTTTCACTGATTCGGTTACTCGTCATTAATATTATCATTGGGATAGAATATCTTACCTAGCAATCCTATGAAGTGACTAAGGTAGATTTTTAAAGAAATCGATTCTTTATCTTAGGTTTAAGTGGCACTGACGGCGCTGAATATAAGCCGAGTAGTTTCATTAACTACTTTCAGCTCATCAATGGCCACTTTACACCCAGACATCCCTCTACCCTAGTCAACGATGCCCTTTAAGCACTCGCTTTGGCACGTACTTGTGTCAGCTGTTGGGCAATTCGATTGACATCTTCACGAGCAAAAATCTCATCAAGATTCATCGACAATTTACGACGCCAGTTAGGATATTCATTGACCGTTCCAGGAATATTAACCGGTTGATCCATTTGTAACCAGTCTTCGAGCTGAACGCTAAGTAGCGCTGAAGCTCCAGCGGCGACGTGAAGTTGCAATGCTTCACTTAAATACCCATCCATCGGCACTAATTGAGCATCACGACCAATAGTGGCTGGTAAGAAACCATGCCAATCCACCGAATTTAAAATACCTTGTTTACACTTCAATCGATCAGCGAATAAGCCTTGCAATTGCGTCTCATCAGGATATAAACCGATTTCACGTCCCATTTTTAAATCATCGCAATGCCAGAAACCACGTAAAGTCGGCATATCGTGGGTACATAACGCCGCCATTGATTGAGGAGCATAATGGCTAGGAGAAATAAAACCGCCATCTTCTTTTGACGTTTCAAAGAAAAAGACCTTGTATGAATGCACGCCTGCATCACGCAGTAAAGCCACAATTTCATCCGGTACGGTTCCCAAATCCTCACCAATCACACTGCATTGGTGACGATGAGATTCAAGCGCTAAAATTGCTAACATGTCTTTTACAGGATAATAGATATAAGCCCCTTGAGTGGCATTCTCACCTTTCGGGATCCACCAAAGACGCAGTAAACCTAACACATGGTCAATTCGCAGCGCGCCACAGTGCTTCATATTGGCACGTAGCAGCTGAACGTAAGCATCATAGGCCGTCGCTTTTAACGTTTGCGGATTCAGTGGCGGTAGCCCCCAGTTTTGCCCTAAAGGCCCAAGTACATCTGGTGGCGCACCAACACTGGCATCCAACACTAAGCTGCCATTATCAGCCCAAGTTTCTGCCCCTGAATCCGCTACACCGACGGCAAGGTCACGGTATAAACCGACCGCCATACCTTTTTCATCAGCCAGCACTTGTACTTCATTAATCTGAGTATCCGCAACCCATTGTAAATACATATAGAGATGAACTTGATCACGGTGTTCTTCAATGTACTTTTGCACCGCAGCATTATCAAAATGGCGGTATTTTTCAGGGAAAACAGGCCATCCCCACACTTGACTATCTTGAGTATGCAAATCAACATGCAGAGCATCAAAAGCCGCTTGATGAACTAGGCTATCACCGCCTTGCTCCACAAAAGCAAGGAAAGCACGAGCGCGCTCAGTATTATTATCCAGATGACGGCGTTTGAACTCATTAAATAGCAGCGGTAAAACGCTCATCTTAAGTTCAGCGACCTCACTATAATTAACCCAGTGAGCATCACGAGCTTTTTGTAAACGCTGTTGAAACTCTTGACTACCAACTTTTTGTTGCGCTTCCGCGCTGAGTGCAAACTCAGGAACAGAGCTAACATCAATATATAAAATATTTAACCAGCGACGAGACGATGGGCTATAAGGGCTAGCTCCTTCAGGATTAGCAGGGAATAGAGAATGAATCGGGTTTAAACCAACAAAATCACCACCGCGTGAAGCAATATCAGCCACGAGCTGTTTTAAATCACCAAAATCACCCATACCCCAGTTATGTTGAGTACGCAGCGTATAAAGTTGAATACTTGGGCCCCAAAGCTTTTTGTCTTGCTCAATAGCAGGCTGTTTGAAACAAGCTTTAGGAGTAATGATCAGCGTCATCTGATATGGCGTCTTACGTCGTTTGCGAGTGACCTGTAAAGTATGGTATCCCCACGATAAGCCATTTGGTAACGCAAACACTAAAGGGCCACCCTCTGCACGTTCATCACGGACAATTTGTGATTGAAGATAGCCCTCAAGTACCTCTCCTTGCTCAGTTTCTATGCGCCAGTTAAATTCACTTTCCCGGGCGCTGACTCCCAAATGAAGTTCAACCTCCACAGGGTCACCATCTGAAATAACCAATACTGGATCTAAGACATCTTGTTTATGTTTCTTTTGAGCTGAAGCTAACAAAGTTTGATCGTTGGTCGTATCGTAACCTAAAGACGCTAGTAGACGACGAATAGTATCGTCCGAAACTTGTGCCACATCTCCCCAAGCGCTGACATAGCTATCGGCGATGTTGGCCATTTCTGCGACTTGTTTTAATGCGTTTTGTTCGTTCATCGCTTTCTCCGAAGGGACTGCTTACCCTTCAAATATATGTAGGGTAGTTAAGAAATGGATTGTCCAGCCAAGGCAAAGCCTTGACTGGACATTGAAATTATTAGCGTTTAACCGCTTTTAATTTCCAAATATTATTTACGTAATCGCGAATACTGCGGTCAGAGCTGAATTTACCAACCAAAGCCGTATTTAAAATGGCTTTTTTCGCCCAACCCGCTTGGTCACGGTACTGCTTGTCCATTGCTTCATGTGCTTTAACGTACGAAGCAAAATCCGCTAACACTAAGTAAGGGTCGCCACCATCGAGCAAGCTATCGTAAGTCGCACGCAATTGGCCTGGAGCACCTGGCGTAAACTCTTCGCCTAGTAGTAAATCCATTGAAGCTTTCAATAGTGGATCAGCGTGATAATAATCATAAGGGTTGTAGCCACCTGCTTTAACTGCGGCAACTTGCTCTACGTCTAGACCAAAGATATAGATGTTCTCATCACCCACTTCTTCTCTGATCTCAACGTTAGCACCATCCATCGTTCCGATGGTCAGTGCACCATTCAGCGCCATCTTCATATTACCAGTACCAGATGCTTCTTTACCGGCGGTAGAAATTTGTTCAGACACGTCAGCTGCAGGGATAATGATTTCAGCCATGCTAACGCGATAGTCAGGAATAAAGACGACTTTGAGTTTTTTGTTCACTCGTGGATCGTTATTGACTTTCTCCGCAATCTTGTTCAGCGCATAGATGATCTCTTTCGCTAAGTGATAACCAGGTGCCGCTTTAGCAGCAAAGAACACCACGCGAGGCTGCATATCAAACTTAGGATCATTGAGCAAACGATGATAAAGCGACAGAATGTGCAACATATTCAGATGTTGGCGCTTGTACTCATGTAAACGCTTAATTTGAACATCAAAAATGGCATTCGTATCAAGCTCAATGCCCATGTTTTCACTAACCCAATCAGCTAGACGTTGTTTATTCTGTTTTTTAACCGCCATGAACTGTTTCTGGAACGCTTTGTCGTCAGCGTATTTGGCGATATCTTTCAATTGATCCAGATCGGCAGGCCATTGATCGCCAATTTTGTCGGTGATCAGATCTGTTAAACCAGGGTTACAGAATTTTAACCAACGACGTGGCGTCACACCGTTCGTCACGTTTTGGATCTTGCCAGGGTAAAGCTCAACGAACTCTGGGAATAAATCACGTTGCACCAAGGCTGAGTGTAGAGCAGCCACACCATTTACCGCGTAAGAGCCAACCACAGAAAGGTTAGCCATGCGAACCATGCGATGGAATCCTTCTTCAATGATTGATAGCTTTTGCTGTTTGGTTACATCACCAGGCCACTTAGCGCGTACTTGTTGCAAGAAACGATGGTTGATCTCATAAATGATCTCCATATGACGTGGTAACAAGCGCTGAATTAAAGACTCGCTCCATGTTTCTAGTGCTTCTGGTAATAACGTATGGTTGGTATAAGCAAAAGTTTTTGAACCAATTTCCCATGCAGCTTCCCAGCTTAAGTCATGCTCATCAATAAGAATGCGCATCAATTCCGGAATAGCAATGGTTGGGTGAGTATCATTTAACTGAATGGTTTCGTATTTCGGTAAATCTTGCAGTGTGAAACCCGCCGCTAGATGACGACGCAAAATATCACGCACTGAAGCGGCACTGTGGAAGTATTGCTGCATCAAACGTAGAGTCTTACCCTTTTCATGGTTATCGTTTGGATACAATACTTTGGTAATGTTTCCAGCATCAATCAGTGCATGCTGTGCTTCAAAGTAGTTACCATTGTTAAAGCTTTCTAGTGAAAAAGGGGCAATTGCACGGCATTCCCAAAGACGCAATGGATAAACCGTCTCACTTTGATAACCAACAATCGGTAGATCCCATGGCATGGCTTGAACCAACATACCCGGAACCCAACGACGCTTCTCTTTGCCTGCTTCTTGGTAAACTTCAACATGGCCGTAGAAACCAATTTCTTGTTTTAATTCAGGGCGAGCCACTTCCCATGGGTAACCTTCCACGCCACACCAAGCATCTGGAGCTTCTTTCTGATGACCGTTTTCAAAAGATTGCTTAAATAGACCGTATTCATAATGCAATCCATAGCCTACGGTTGGGTATTCTTGTGCCGCACATGAATCCATAAAGCAAGCGGCTAAACGGCCTAAACCACCGTTACCCAGTGAAGGGTCACGCTCTTCTTCCAGTAAGTCAGTTAAGTTTTGTCCAAGCTCAGTCATCGCTTGGCCAATTTGCTCGTACAATCCCATGCTGATCAGGTTATTACCGGTTAGACGGCCAATCAGGAATTCAAGGGAAAGATAGTTAACGCTTTTCGCATTAACGATGTTTGGATCTTGTTCAGTTTCTAACAAATCAAAGGTTGTTAGCTCAGCCAAAGCACGTCCCATGGCCAGATACCATACTCGGCTCGATGCATGCTCGATTGTGGTTGCATACGTTGCCGTTAAATGGCGTTTAACATTTTCCTGAAATAATTTTTTATCAAAAGCTTTCTGTTGCGTAGGTTTCATGGAGAAATCTCACTTTTTAGGTTTAAAGTCCATCTACCGTCTATCCTGCATCGCATCCTTATGCAAAACATCCTCCTAATAAAATCGTCAAGCAGGATGAGACGTAAGGGCGTAGAGGGCGTAACGGTCAGCTAGAGGTGATCTGCCTCTCATTGATTGGGCAGAGAAACAAACGATGAGTGATTCTGATCACAGCAACACCACTGAATGAGCATAGTTGCCGCGTTCAATGGCAGAGAAAAAATTTTCAGCCATTGACTCAAAACGCAAAACAGATCACTAAAAAATGATATTAACCTCCTGTTTACAATCACCAAGCGTGATACTTGCAGATTAAGAGCCAGCAACTACGCCACACAAAAGTGACTACCATCACAAAAATGGGGCGTAGTTAGCTTGGAAATGTGAATTAAGCGAGAAACTCGCCTGCGATCAATAACAGTTAGTGATAAGTTCCAGTAACATCCTTGTCATTAATGATGACGAGACAAAAATTATGTGGATCCCCTCAAAATTAACGCGCCCAGGACGGCTACACAACGCCATTGTCCGTCCGCGGGTCTTAGACCTTTTAGAAAAGGCAAACTGTTATAAACTGGTTCTGTTTCGCTCACCTGCTGGTTATGGAAAAACAACCATGGCTGCCCAATGGCTCGCTGATAAACCTAATGTTGGCTGGTATAGCATTGATGAGAGTGATAACGATACCTTCCGCTTTATGAATTATTTGTTGCAAGCAATGAATAAAGCCACTCAACACAGCTGCCCGAATGCACAAAAACTGGCTGAGCGACGCCAATTTTCATCGCCTCATTCGCTGTTTAGTGAAGTGTTTGCTGAAATTTCTGATTTTGATCAAGAATGCTTCGTTGTGCTTGATGATTATCATCTAATCAACGACGATGAAATCCACGAGGCCATGCGTTTCTTCCTAAAACACATGCCAGATAATCTAACTTTAGTGGTCACCAGTCGCATCACCCCGCCACTTGGCACAGCAAACCTCAGAGTGCGAGATTTAATGATTGAGATTGGTAACGAACTGTTGGCGTTTGATACTGAAGAAACCACCCGCTTTTTTAATCAACGTGTCGCCGATGGTATTGATGATTTAACCGCGCTTAACTTATGCAACTATGTCGAGGGTTGGCCATCAGCCCTACAACTGATTGCTTTACAGGCGCAACATCAACGACGCACTCTGGCGCAATCTGTTGAGTCGGTTGCCCACTTTAATCATGCTCATTTATGGGATTACTTGGTTGAAGAGGTGTTCGATTTATTAGATAAAGAAACGCGTTACTTTCTCATGCAGTGCTCAGTGCTCGATCATTTTAATGATACCTTAGTTGCCGCACTCACTCAGCGAGACGATGCGCTGAGTATGATTGAATCTCTCAACCGCTATGGATTATTTATTTATCCACTAGAAGGCGAGCATAATTGGTATCGCTTCCATAATTTATTTGCCGAGTTTTTAGCCCATCAACGCCAAGCTAGAATTCCTCAACAAGAACAAACCTTACACCGTGCAGCGGCGAGCGCCTGGTTGGAAGCCAACTCTCCCCATCAAGCATTACGCCATGCCAATCTAGCTCAGGACACTGACTTACTGGCCAATATACTCACTCAGCATGGTTGGAAAATGTTTAACCAAGGGGAGTTAAAGGTTATCGAAACCGCTATTAATAACCTACCTGCCGAGCAGCTCTACCAACAACCTAAACTGTGTTTATTACAAGCTTGGTTAGCACAAAGTCAGCATCGTTATGACACCGTTGGTGCCATGTTAGCCACAGCAGAAACGGAAATGCTGGCTTTAAACGTCAACTTAACCAATAAGCAACAGGGCGAGTTTAATGCATTACTTGCTCAAGTGGCGATTAATAAAAACCAACCAGAAAAAGCCTTAGAGTTAGCGGAATTAGCCTTAAGTCAGTTAGACAGTACCGTTTATCGCAGTCGGATTGTGGCTACGTCGGTTGTCGGTGAAGTACACCATGTACTCGGTGAACTCAGTCGTGCTCTCTCTATGATGCAGCAAACCGAAAAACTAGCGCGTCAATATCAAGTTTACCATCAAGCATTGTGGGCTTTACTACAGCAAAGCGAAATCTTGATTGCGCAAGGTTATGTGCAAGCTGCCTTTGAAGTGCAAGATAACGCCTTTAAATTAGTTGAAGAGCACCATTTACATCAAGTTCCGCTCCACGAGTTTTTACTCAGGACTCGGGCGCAAATTTTATGGTGCTGGAATCGGTTAGATGAAGCAGAGGAATGTGCTTATAAAGGCTTAGAAGTGCTGGGTAATCACTCTCCCAGTCAACATCTACATAGTTATTCCATGCTCGCTCGCATTGCAATTGGTCGTGGGGAGCTGGATAAAGCTGGGCGCTTTATTGAACAGGTTAAACATCTTCTCAAACAATCGGATTATCACGTCGATTGGACAGCCAATGCATCGTTATCCTTGCTGCTCTACTGGCAAGCACGAGGTGACTTAAGCCAGATAAAAAATTGGCTTGAGCATACTCAACAACCTGAAAAAGCATGTAACCACTTTTTCCAACTGCAATGGCGTAATATCGCTCGGGCGCAAATTTGCTTAGAACAGTATGCGCAAGCGCAAAAAACATTAGATTTCTTACAGCAACAAGCTGATAAATACCAATTAGTAACCGATTTAAATCGTAATCTGATTGTTGAAGCTACCTTAGCCGCTGTCTTAGAAGATGAAAACCTAGCCCGTCAGAAATTGAAAGCCGCTTTACATTTAACCAATAAAACAGGAATGGTGGGTAACTTTTTAATTGATGGGCAAAAAATTGGTCATTTATTAGAAAGAATGGTTCATCGCGGTGAATTCGGTGACTTGGAACGCCATCGTGCGCAATTGTTGATCAAAGAAATTTCCACTTCGCAACGTAGCCGCTCCATTCATTTTGATGAAGAGTTCGTTGAAAAGCTGATTAATCACCCTAACATCCCAGAGCTGGTACGCACTAGCCCATTAACACAGCGTGAATGGCAAGTGCTTGGATTAATTTATTCAGGTTTTAGTAATGAACAAATCGCCCAGGAATTGGATGTTGCTGGCACGACCATAAAAACTCATATTCGTAACTTATACCAGAAGTTAAATATCGCTAATCGTAAAGAAGCGATCCATACCGCTGAAAATTTACTGCAGTTAATGGGATATTAACAAAAGCCTGTCTACACCGTCTATCGCCAAACGCATTAGCGTTGCCGGTAGGCGGCAAGCCCCCCCATGAGCATAGATAGACGGTGTGATTGGGGGGGTAACCAAGGCTAGCAACTCGCCGCCTCTTCAAGTTAAAACGCGAGATTCATTGCTGTAGGGCAAACTTTACCGTAATTAAAATCACGAATGCACTAGGGTCTGTTGACGCTCGGACGCTAGTTCGGCATCAAATCAAAATGGTTTGGGAGCAAACCCCGTCATGACACTTAACCTCAATGCCTGACCAATTTTAGTGGTTGGATGTACCACCACCAATCCTTTCACCGATTTTTTTAACTTGCCTAAATCAGCCTGCTCTTGCTTGGTTAATTCACGATAAAAAGGCATATCTGCCAGTTTTTTTCGCTCCTTGTTGAGCTCATAGTCCGCTTTATTTTGCAAACTATTGAGCTGCTTAGTCAATTGTTCAACTTCATCTGTAAACTTACTCACCATGGCGCTATCACCGCGAGTCTTAGCGGCCTCTAATTTATGTGAACAAGCGTCAAGACGACTGCGTAATTTCTGTATTTCATTTTTTAGGCTCATGATGCGTAGGCTCTTACCGATAAATGGGCGCGGAGTATAGCATTTGCTCAACGTTCAGGGAACATGCTAACCAAACTTATTCGTCCGGTGATATTCCAAACAACTTAGCGTTGCAGTTAGTTAGGCAGCAAGTGAGTTCATCCCCATGAGCATAGCTAGGCGGTGTGATTGGGGTGAACGAGCGTAGCCAGCACCGGTGCAGCTTCAAGTATGAAAGGGATAATATTCATTATATAAACAGGCATCGGGCAATAACTATACTAATCTTATGAATAAGCCTTGTTGATGATAGACCCTCACTATTAATTGTCTGTTGGTGTGTTTGCCGACATACACAGCACTGAAGATTGCAACCATGGCACTTAACCTAGCGTTATAGCAAGAGAAAAGTCTAATCCGATAGGATAAGTCCACAATTTGGAAAATGCTTATGAACCTGACCATACGCCATAGATTGTATTTTTTATCTATTATTCCTCTGTTATTGATTGCCCTTAGTATGATTTATTTGACTTTTTCAGCCACTCGTTCTCTGACGGAAAGTCAAATGGATAATACTCGAAGAGCCATGATGGAAATGAAACAAGCCGAGTTAAAATCTTATTTAGAAATAACGCGTACCGCCTTGGATCCTTTAATCCGACGTCAAGCTTCACTTGAAGAAGCGCTGGTTATTCTTCGTGAAATTCGCTTTGCAGATGACGGGTATATTTTCGGCTATAACAGCCAGGGGGTACGTCTGTTGCTAGGACAAAGCAATGCTGGCTTAGGGGATAACTTTATTAACATGACTGACACCCAAGGTAATTACCTGATCCGCGATTTGATTAATAACGCAAAGAAAAATGAATTTTCTGTGTACTATTTCCCTAAACCAGGTGAATCCATTCCTTTACCAAAACTGAGCTACTCGATTTATATTCCATTATGGGACTTAACCATAGGAACGGGATTTTATACTGACGATGTCGATGCAGAAATCTCAGCCATGGAAAGACGAGCCCAGCAGCAAATGGATCAAAGCTTATGGACTTTATCGGCAATTGCTGGCTTGATCGTTATCTTGGTCGCCATCATGGCCCTATTCTTAAATCGAAGCATTATGCACCCTTTACAGCTTTTAGATAAGTCCATCCAGTCTTTCGCCAACGGAGATGCCGATCTTACCGCAAGAATGGAAAGATTCTCTATTCCTGAATTTGCGCGTTTAAGTAATAATTTCAATACGTTCGTTGCCAGTCTTCAAGCCATCATTCAACAAGTTAATCAGCTTGGAAAACAAGTCGTATCCGAAACCAATAATATGACAGAGCGAGCCACTCAAGTAGATACAATTGCCGGCGGGCAACGAGAAGAAACCGAGCAAGTTGCTACTGCAATGACAGAAATGACGACCTCCGCTCAGGAAATATCTAATAATGCTCATCAAGCGGCAGATTCGGCCAAACAAGCAGAGAATAACGCACAACAAGCGCACAGTATTGTCGAAACGGCCTCGCAATCGGTGCAAGCTTTAGCGGGTGAAGTGGCGCAAGCCAGTGACGTTATTTCAAAGCTAGAAGGTGATGTGAAAAATATCTCTAACTCTTTGACAGTCATTCAAGATATTGCTGAACAAACTAACCTACTCGCCCTCAATGCCGCGATTGAAGCGGCGCGTGCTGGCGACCAAGGACGAGGATTTGCCGTCGTCGCTGATGAAGTGCGTAATTTAGCCAGTCGTACTCAAGATAGCACGGAAGATATTCATAAAATGATCCAACAGCTCAAATCTGCTTCGGATAATGCAGTTAAAGCCATGAATTCAAGCCAACAACGCAGCGCAACCACAGTAGAGGAAGCCAGTGCCGCTGCAAAAGCGCTAGATAGTATTCAGCAGTCCATCAATGTGATTCTCGATATGAATTCCTTGATCGCCACAGCGACTCAACAACAAAGTGTGGTTGGGCAAGAGATTTCCGAACGGATCGTGGTCATTTCCGATCACAGCAGTCAATCTGCCGATCTAGCGAATGAAAACCGCAACAGCAGTCAAACCCTTAACGGACGAGCTCAAGAGCTTTATCATCTTGTTGCTCGCTTTAAAGTTTAACGGTTTACACTGTAAATAACTAAGTTAGCGATAGTACGTTGCCGGCATTGAACCACTGAGGAGAATGATGGTGCATCATGCGGTGCTGATTGTAGAAGATAGTCGAGCTTATCGTAAATATTTAGGTGCCTTACTTGAAAAGTTAGGGGTAGAATTAATGCTTGCCGATTGTTATCAATCGGCAGTGCAACAACTAGCCCAACCAGAAGCAACGCATATTATCTGTGCGGTTCTCGATTATTGTCTTCCTGATGCGCAGGATGGTGAAGTGGTTGATTTATTGCTTAACCATAATATCCCTAGCATTGTTCTCACTGCTCATGTCAATGATGATATTCGTAGAAGGCTGCTGGCTAAAGGGATTTTAGATTACATATTAAAAGATAGTGCCGCCTCTGTTGCCTATTTAGCACCGTTAATCCAACGATTAATTGATAACCTTAAACATACCGCTCTGGTTGTCGACGACTCGGTGATGATCAGGCGACACATGTGTCAGTTGCTACAACGAAGCTATATCCATTGCCTAGAAGCAGAAAATGGTCAAGAGGGGTTAGAGGTTTTAAAAAACAATGACCAGATCACTCTGGTGATTGTCGATCATGATATGCCGGTAAAAAATGGCGTTACCATGATTCAAGAAACCATGAGCCTATTTCCACGCCATAAGTTTATGTTGCTTGGGGTATCAGCAAGCAATGATAGATCCATCACCTCACAATTTTTGAAAGCCGGCGCTAATGACTTTTTACATAAGCCTTTTAATCAAGATGAATTTTATTGCCGAGTTAATAACTTATTAAATTTAAAAGATTCTAACGATCGCATGTTTCATTTAGCGAATAAAGATGCGTTGACAGGTCTATGGAATCGACGTTTCTTTTTTGATCACATTTATACCACTACCAATTTAATCAGTATCGCTATGCTCGATTTAGATCACTTTAAAAAAATTAACGACCGTTACGGTCATGCTAAAGGAGACGAGGTTTTGATCGCGGTTGCTCAATGTATGCAATCCCTATTCCCTGAACAACAGCACGATATGGTGGCTAGATTTGGTGGTGAGGAATTTTGTATTTATTCCAGTCGGAACTTTTCCGAGGTTATCGACAAGCTAGAACAACTGATACAACAAATTGGTCATCTTCGTTTTCAGCATCAAGGACAAGAATTTTCAACCACCATTAGTATTGGCTTATTTTGTGGTTATCAAGATATCTCAACCCTGGTCAATCGAGCAGACGATTTACTGTATCAAGCGAAAAAATCGGGGCGCAACCAGTTAATCTATCGCCCTAAACAATAACTAAGTCCTGCTGACGCTGCTGTAAACACTCTTCCCCCGCCATTTCAAACGCCCGACACACCCAAGGCCGATTCTCGTAAATCCCACACAGTAGAGAATCTCTATCCAGTGCAACACACCAACCATCATCACTACGGCGCATCACTTCTGAGCCCCATTCATCATAGTCAATATATTGTGACGGGACACCGGTATCACTGATGATCATCACGGTTAACCGGCAACAACAAGCTTGGCAGTTTGCACAAGAGACTGGTTCGCTGGTTTGCGATGGGGTTAAAACATGGATGTTAATTGTTTGGGTCATAAATACAGATCAATAATAAATTCAGTCCATGATATGCCAAACCACTTAAAATAACTAACCTAATTCTCCTTGCGCTACCAAACCACTGGCCGTTGCAGATAAGGTGAACGAATGTAGCCAACACCCCTGTAGCTTCAAAGTGGAAGGGTATGAGGAATATATCGATTACCAAGTAAGTACTTCGCCATCATAAGCTATAAACTGGCCACTTTGTTGACTGGTCGCTTGATCAATAATAGAAACCAATTGATGGGCAACCCATTCAGGTGTGAATAGCTTGTTATGCGGTACATTTTTTTGGAACGGCTTGGATAAGCCTGTGTTGGTGGTTCCGGGATGTAAAGCTAACACAACGCCATGCTTTACGCTGCGTTGCCA
>SLFB01000099.1 GCA_007124475.1 Vibrio sp.
ATTATCGGCTGGGTTTCTGGATCACCAAAGCGGCAATTGTATTCAATGACTTTCGGTGTTCCTTGGTTATCTATCATTAAGCCCGCGTAGAGAAAACCGGTGTAAGGGTTGCCTTCGGCGGCCATGCCACGCACGGTGGGATAAATGACGTCTTGCATCACTCGTTGATGGATCTCTGCGGTGACTACCGGAGCGGGGGAATAGGCTCCCATGCCGCCAGTGTTAGGGCCCGTATCAGCATCCCCAACACGTTTATGATCTTGGCTGGTGGCCATGGGTAACACGTTTTCACCATCAACCATGACAATGAAGCTGGCTTCTTCACCATCGAGAAACTCTTCAATGACGACGCGACTCCCTGCCTCGCCAAAGGCATTATCGGCCAGCATATCTTTAATCGCCTCTTCGGCTTCTTGTAGCGTCATCGCGACAATCACGCCTTTACCTGCCGCTAGACCGTCAGCTTTGATAACAATCGGTGCACCTTGTTCACGTACATAAGCCAGAGCAGGCTCGATTTCGGTAAAGTTGGCGTAAGCCGCGGTGGGAATTTGATGACGGGCGAGAAAATCTTTGGTGAAGGCTTTTGAGCCTTCTAATTGGGCGGCGGCTTGAGTGGGGCCAAAAATCGCCAACCCTGCAGTGCGAAAGGCATCAACCACCCCAAGTACCAGCGGAATTTCTGGGCCAACGATCGTCAGGGCAATCTGGTGTTGCTGAGCAAAGTCGACTAAGCCAGCCATATCGTCTACTGCAATATTGACGTTTTCCAGCTTAGGTTCAAGGGCTGTGCCGGCATTGCCGGGGGCGACAAATACGGTGTCTACTTGTGGATTCTGCGCGACTTTCCAGCCTAAAGCGTGCTCACGGCCACCGGAGCCAATAATGAGAACTTGCATAATTTATTTCCTTAAACTTTAAAGGCTCTAGAACCTAGAGCCTAGAATCTAGCACCAAACTTAATGACGGAAGTGACGCATACCAGTAAAGATCATCGCCATGCCATGCTCATTAGCCGCCGCGATGACTTCATCATCACGCATAGAACCACCAGGTTGGATCACACATTTAATGCCTGCTTGGGCAGCGGCGTCAATACCATCGCGGAAAGGGAAGAAAGCATCGGAGGCCATTACGCAGCCTTCCACTTGCAAGCCTTCATCAGCGGCTTTAATGCCAGCGATTTTGGCTGAGTAAACTCGGCTCATTTGTCCCGCGCCGACACCTATGGTCATATCCCCTTTGGCGTAAACGATCGCGTTCGATTTCACGTATTTGGCAACTTTCCAGCAGAACAATGCATCTTTAAGTTCTTCCGCCGTAGGTTGACGAGTGGTGACGACGTTAAGATCATCGATTGTCACCATGCCTTGATCACGATCTTGCACTAACAAACCGCCATTGACGCGTTTGAGATCTAAGCCGGTGGTTTTCCCTGACCATTGGCCGCAGGCTAATAAGCGTACATTTTGCTTACTGGCGACAATCTCCGTGGCCTGCTCAGAAACGCTAGGAGCAATAATCACTTCGACAAATTGACGTTCAATAATCGCGCTGGCAGTAGCCGCATCAAGTTCACGGTTAAAAGCAATAATACCGCCAAAGGCTGAGGTTGGGTCGGTTTGGTAAGCCCGTTGGTAAGCTTGTAGAATATCGTCCCCTAAGGCGACGCCACATGGATTAGCGTGTTTAACAATGACACACGCTGGTTCAGAAAACTCTTTAACACACTCAAGTGCAGCATCGGTATCGGCGATGTTATTGTAAGATAATGCTTTACCTTGGATTTGGCGCGCGGTCGCTACGGAAGCTTCTTGTGGGTCAGCTTCTACATAAAATGCGGCCGCTTGGTGGCTATTTTCACCATAACGCATATCTTGTTTTTTAATGAGCTGGGCATTGAAAGTTCTTGGGAATCTAGAGTCTTTATCCCCTTCTTGGTTCTCGCCGTATGAGGGCACAAGCGTACCAAAGTAGTTCGCTATCATTCCGTCGTAGGCGGCGGTATGTTCAAAAGCGGCAATGGCTAAATCAAAGCGGGTATTGAGGGTCAGTGAATGTTGATTGGCGTCCATTTCGGCAATGACTCGCGAATAATCACTGTGATTAACAATAATGGCGACGTCTTGGTGGTTTTTAGCGGCTGAGCGCACCATGGTCGGCCCGCCAATATCAATGTTTTCTACGGCATCGGCAAGAGTACATTCAGGATTAGCCACAGTTTGTGCAAATGGGTAGAGGTTAACCACGACCATATCGATCGGTTGGATGCCGTGCTCCGTCATGATGGCGTCATCTTGACCGCGTCGGCCTAAGATCCCACCATGCACTTTGGGGTGAAGGGTTTTTACTCGTCCAGCCATCATTTCTGGAAAACCAGTGTAATCTGAAACTTCGGTCACGTTCAGACCATGTTCAGTAAACAGGCGTGCGGTGCCGCCGGTTGAGAGGATTTCTACGCCACGCTCGACGAGCGCTTGGGCAAAGTCAACAATACCGGTTTTATCTGAGACGCTAATCAGCGCACGGCGAATGGGGCGAGCGTTGTTCATGCTTCCACTGTCCTTTGATCAATGAGGTGTAATCAGTCAAGTCATCGGTGATGATTTGGGTGTTTGTTTATCACACAGAATATCATTATGTTAACCATAGGGAGAGCTAGGTTAAGATAGCCTCTATCCTGTGAAGATGGCGCATAGTTTAATCAAATCTGAGTAAAAGGTCTTGCGCAATCGTTTGGCATGGGCAAAATAATCGTTAAATGTCATTTTTTCAAGTAAAAAATCCATAAGCTTGATGGAGAGGGTTATGTTCCAGATCGGTGATTTAGCAAAACGTTGTGGTGTCTCCAGTGATGCGCTGCGTTTTTATGAAAAGCACGGTTTAATCAAGCCTGCTGGGCGCAGTGAGTCGGGTTACCGTTTGTATGATGACAATAACCAACGCCAAGTTAGCTTTATTTTAAAAGCTAAGGCGTTGGGATTAAGTTTGGATGAAATCAAAGAGCTATTAGAGATTAAGCTTGAGGCAACCGAGCATAGCTGCGCCGAAGTTAAAACCATTACCAGCACCAAGTTGAAACTGATTGATGACAAAATTGCTGAGTTAACTCGGATTCGTGTGGCGCTGAAAAAGATTAATGATGCGTGTTGTGGTGATAGTGATGATGATGCCAGCCATTGTTCTATTTTGGCGGCATTGGACTAGTTGACCCTAAAGTCAACGGTGAGCACATCACCATTGACCCGTTAGGTTGTTATTGAGTCACTCAGCGATAAGTCATTAATTTTGCGTCATCAAACCATTGAGTGAGTTCTTGTCGTGGCAGATGAGCGGTTTGTTCAATCACGGTGCGTGTGAGATGAGGGGCAAACTTAACGATAAAATCATACATATATTGTTGTAAAAAAAGGTTTTTACTGTAGCACAGCCAAGCGTAGCAATCGGGCACTAAGCCATCGAGAGGGCGCACCACAATGTTATCACTCATGGTATGGGTTGCGACAGAAGCGATAATACCGACCCCAACTCCAAGGCGCACATACTCTTTAATCACTTCAGCATCCATCGCGGTGACGATATAGGTGGGGTTTAGGCCTTGTTGAGCGAAGGCTTCATCAATCGCCATTCGTCCTGTGGATTTGACTTCATAGCTGATGAGCTTTTCTTGCGCTAGCTGCTCGAGGGTGATTTGCTTCTCTTTGGTCAGAGGATGACCTATCGGTAAGATAAGGCTTAGTGACCATTTGTAGGCTGGCAATACGGTGAGATCCGCTTGTTCATCAATTTCTTGAGCCACCACTGAAAAGTCATAAGGGCCAGTGGGGAGGGTGTTACCACGGCTATCTGGCTCTATCGTCCCCATATGTAGTGAGACTTTGGGGTACTTGTTCATAAAGTAGCGCACCGTTTCTGGCAGCAAAAATTTAGCAATGGCATTGGTGGTATGAATATTCATCCGACCACGATCAGGGGCGGTGACACTGGCTGAAATCGCTTTGATTTTTTCTTCAATCGCGAGCATTTTGCTGGCTTCTTGAATGATTTGTTGGCCAATTTCGGTTGCGCCAGAGAGGTGCTTACCCTGTCGTTCAAAAATTTGTACGCCGAGCTCGCCTTCGAGCAGAGCCACTTGTTTACTGATCCCTGGCTGTGAGGTAAACAGTTTTTCGGAGGTTAAGGAGATATTATATCCATTACGTTGAATCTCTCTAATATAGCGAAGTTGCTGTAACTTCATTGTGGCTCTCCTGACGTTGGCGCGGTGATCTTTGTATATAACAAAAATTGTATTAAAGCGAAGTTATGGTTATATCAAGAGAGGGCTATTAAACGCAAGTGAATCTGTTACAAAAAAGGCTTACTCAAGTAAGCCTTAATATAGAATGCCGTTAATTAGGGTAAACTAGCGCGACAATGAGTTGATAAAAAAAAGCCGCTCTCTATAAAAGATAAGCGACTTTCCATTCATATGGTTAACTAATTGCTATTAGTTCATGCCGTATTTTTTCAATTTCTTACGTAAAGTACCACGGTTGATACCCATCATGGTTGCTGCACGGGTTTGGTTACCGCGAGTGTATTGCATGATGATGTCTAATAAAGGTTGTTCAACTTCAGCTAGAACTAATTCGTAGAGTTCAGTTACTTCCTGACCATTTAACTGGGCAAGGTAGTTTTTAAGAGACGCTTTAACGGAATCGCGCAGTGGTTTTTGCGTGATTTGATCTTGTGAAGTTACGGTAGTTACGGTTAAAGCTTCTGAAGTCAGATTTTGTTCGAACATATTCGGTCTAGCTCTTCTCTTAATTATGATGCAACGTTATCAA
>SLFB01000159.1 GCA_007124475.1 Vibrio sp.
AGTGACTCCGCTGTTTTCAATCGTCGTATCACCGTCATTGACCGCTTCATCGAAGGTAAAGCCATATTGAAAACCACTGCATCCACCCCCTGTAATATAAACTCTTAGCTTAAGTTGCGGATTTTCTTCTTCTTCGATTAAAGTGCGAACGCGTGTCGCCGCCGCATCTGAAAAGGTTAATGGTATATTGACTTCGCTCACAACGACCTCTCTCATTGGTATCCGCACTCATTGATTTTTTATGAGCATAGTGATGTTTTATTGTCATGATTATCTAATACCTGACTATTTTGTTCAAGTATTCAGGGTTCGATCTTTCGATTTAGTCGACAACTCGTATGGTTAATCATTTCGTCTCATCGCTGACCAGCGTACAATAACCAAAGCACTCATGATAATAAAGAGGAATACTCAATGAGCAAATCAGAAGATCTGTATCAAAAAGCACAGATCAAAATTCCAGGTGGCGTAAACTCTCCAGTGCGTGCCTTTAGTGGTGTGGGTGGCTCACCAATATTTATCGACCGTGCCGATGGCGCGCTAATTTTTGATGCCGATGGTAAAGCTTACATTGATTACGTGGGCTCTTGGGGACCGATGATTCTTGGTCATAATCATGCGGTGATTCGTGAAGCTGTGATTGATGCTGCGCAACGCGGCCTAAGTTTCGGAGCGCCGACAGAAATGGAAATCACCATGGCAGAGCTCGTCTCTGAGCTGGTGCCGTCTATGGAACAAGTCCGCATGGTTAGCTCAGGCACAGAAGCCACCATGAGTGCGATCCGTTTAGCCCGTGGTTACACTGGCCGTGACAAAATCATCAAATTCGAAGGCTGTTATCATGGCCACGCCGATAGCTTGCTAGTCAAAGCGGGCTCTGGGGCCTTAACTCTCGGTCAACCTAGCTCACCCGGTGTACCGGCAGATTTTGCTAAGCACACACTCACCGCGCGTTTTAATGATTTACAGTCGGTACGTGAATTGTTTGCTGCTCATCCTGGGGAAATCGCTTGTATTATCGTTGAGCCAGTGGCCGGTAATATGAACTGCATCCCACCCGTTGCCGGATTCCACGAAGGCTTACGAGAATTGTGCGATCAAGAAGGGGCACTATTAATTTTTGATGAAGTAATGACTGGGTTCCGCGTTGCCCTTGGCGGAGCACAAGCGTTTTACAACATCAAGCCAGATTTAACCACACTCGGTAAAGTGATTGGTGGCGGCATGCCAGTGGGTGCGTTTGGCGGCCGTAAAGAAGTGATGCAGTATATTGCGCCAACCGGTCCGGTATACCAAGCTGGCACCCTTTCAGGCAATCCGATTGCTATGGCAGCTGGTTACGCTTGTTTATCGCTATTGAAGCAAGAAGGTAACGAAAAGAATCTGGCCGCGAAAACCAAACAACTGGCAGATGGTTTTAAACAACTCGCCGATAAACATGGCATTCCGTTAGTGGTAAGCCAAGCGGGCGGCATGTTTGGCTTTTTCTTCACCGACCAAGCCAGTGTTACCTGCTATGAAGAAGTCGCTAAATGTGACATTGAACGGTTTAAGCGCTTCTTCCATTTGATGTTAGGTTATGGCGTTTACTTGGCACCGTCAGCCTTTGAGGCCTGCTTTACTTCATTAGCTCACGGTAGCAGAGAAATTGAAGCCACTTTAGAAGCCGCTGATCGCAGTTTCGCTCAGCTCGCTGAAGAAGCTTAACAGCGCCTACCGCTTCAAGTAATACAAATAATAACAAGGGTTGGATCAGCGTTATCATCAAGCGCTGACTCAACCATTTTTATCTTCAAGCCAGCTTAATTCGACGATAAACCAAAGCTAATATACCCAAACAACTTGGAGTTGCAGGTAGGCGGCAAGTGAGTGAGTCCCCATGAGCATAGATAGACTATGTGATTGGGGTGAACGAACGTAGCCAACACACCTGCAGCTTCAAGTCGGAAGGGTATAGCACTATTGCCAAAGCAATAACGCTAATATTGCAAGTAAAGCAAGCACAAGCCAACCCCACGGTATACGTTGCAGCCATGATGTTTTTTCCTCACAGCACTTGTCTTTTTCACAGCACCCCATCTTGATTCCCCTAGAAAGTTTCATACATAGCAACCACTTGGCATTGCAAACTGGCCTTTACTGAGCGCCAAACATGGCTATGATACTCTCATCACCACAGGCAGGCGATAGGATTGACGCAAAACCGCATCACCAACACCGCTACCGCTACCGCTTTAAGTTAAACCGGTGTAGACAAATTAACTCAAGCGTGGATATAGTAGCATAACGCTGTAACCAGTTGTTTTACCAGCTGATAGTATGCTCGCAATCTGTCATCAATAACATCGTTCATCATAACGATCATCATCTCCAACCATGCAATAAGGGGTTATCATGAGTTCAAAACAACTCAAACTGACAGTCAACCACTGGGTATTAATCGTCGCTCTGTGCATCGCCCTATTTGGCTGTTATCAATTAATCGCCCCTTATAATCATGCCATCATTATTGCTTTTATTTTATCGCTACTTATTTTTCCGCTTCACCAACGGCTAGAAAACCGCTTGGCGCAAAGAAAAAACACGGCCGCCCTGCTATCGTGCGTTGTACTCACGTTTGTTATCGTCATCCCCGCTCTTTTTGTCTCCGCCGCGATCATCCAACAAGGTTCTCACTTTGCACAAACCGTTTATCAATGGGGAAACGAAGGCGGATTACAAACCGCTCTCAACCATCCTTGGTTAATCAATCTGCTCAGTTTTACTAACCAATACTTGCCTTTTCATGAAGTATCACCTCAACAAATAGCCCAAAATGTGGCTCAATTTGCTACCACTTTCGGCGGCACTTTAGTGGCCATCAGTGCCAAAGTGGTTGGTGATATTACCCATTTTATTTTGCACTTTTTCTTAATGCTGTTTGTGCTGTTTTTCCTACTGCGCGATCACGATAAAATGATTAATTTACTACGGCATATTCTACCGCTGTCACGTAGTCAGGAAGATAAACTGTTACATGAGGTTGAACAAGTTTCTAAATCGGCCATTTTAGGCTCATTTCTAACCGCGATTGCGCAAGGCATCGCCGGTGGTTTTGCCATGTGGTTAGTCGGCTTACCCGGTTTATTCTGGGGGACCATGATGGCTTTTGCTTCGTTTATTCCTTTAATTGGCACCGCGTTAATTTGGCTTCCGGCCACACTGTATTTATTACTGATTGGCGAAATGGCTTGGGCTATCTTCTTACTCGTGTGGAGTATTGCGGTTGTGGGCTCAATTGATAATATTCTCCGCCCACTTTTGATGCAGGGCGGCGCTGGTATGAATACTTTAATGATATTTTTCTCACTGTTAGGGGGTATTCAACTGTTTGGATTAATAGGACTTATCTATGGTCCTTTGATATTTGCCATCACGATTGTGTTATTCCATCTTTACGAACAAGAATTTGCCCACTTCCTTAGTCATAAAGACCGTCGTTAAAGAGCTTCAAGCCTAGCGCGGATTATGCGAAAATCTCCTTCTTTGTCGTTTAATACGAGTTTGTTATGTCACATTACACTGCCCCCAGCCAAATCACACAACGGCAACTAGATTACTTTGCAGGCAAAAACGTACTCGTTGCCGGGGAAGTAGAAGATTTATTCCCCGTAGAATTAGCGCAGCATTGCAACTCGGTTAGCGTATTTACTACTCATTACGGTTATTTTCGTCAATTACAAAACTACCCTCAGGTAACAAGCTATTTTGATGCTCAATTAACCGCCGCTATCTCAGCCGATTTGCTATTACTGTATTGGCCGAAAGCTAAATTAGAAGCGCAATATTTATTGGCCATGTTACTGGCTAAATTGCCTAGCGATTGCGAAGTGATCGTGGTGGGTGAGAATCGCTCAGGAGTCAAGGCGATTGAAAAATTATTTACCCCTTATGGTGAGATAAAGAAATACGACTCGGCTCGTCGCTGTTCATTTTATTGGGGACAATGCCATCATCCTGCTGCCCAATTTAATATCGACGATTGGATAAAATCATACTCGGTTAACTATCAAGAGCATACGCTAGCGATTTTGAGTCTACCTGGCGTATTTAGCCACGGTGAATTCGACCTCGGTAGTCAACTCTTGCTCGATAATCTACCACCATTAAGCGGCAAAGTACTCGACTTTGGCTGTGGTGCCGGCGTGTTAGGCTGTGTGATGGCGATTAATAACCCAAATATCGAACTAGAAATGTGTGATATTAGCGCTTTGGCTATTTATTCAAGTCAAGCAACCTTAGCCGCCAATGGCTTAACTGGGCGAGTATTCGCCTCCGATGTGTATTCTAATACCGCTGATGATTACCACTTTATTGTGACCAATCCACCTTTTCATTCAGGGTTAGATACCAGCTACCACGCCACTGAAAACTTGCTGCAACAAGCGCCCAAACACCTCGCCTCAACCGGGCAACTGTTTGTCGTAGCCAATAGTTTCCTTAAGTATCCCCCCATACTTGAACAAGCCTTTGGTCACTGTCTGACGGTGAATAAAACCAATAAGTTTTCCATTTATCAAGCCAAGCGATAACCTCGCACCCAGTTGATCAATAGCACCGCTTATCCATCATATTCTCATCACGCCAAACTGTTTGGGTATTATACCCAAACGACTTGAAGTTGCAGGTAGGCGGCAAGTGAGCGACAAATTTGTCTGGAACAAATTTGAACAGCCGTAGCCTGGCCTTTGGTGAGAGCCACGGATGGCTCTCATAATCCCCATGAGCATAGATAGACTATGTGATTGGGGCGAACGAACGTAGCCAACACCCCTGCAGCTTCA
>SLFB01000080.1 GCA_007124475.1 Vibrio sp.
AAGGCAATGCTTTCACCACCGCTTTCAATTCGGTCGCTTGACGGAAAGTGACAATGCCAGAAATGGAAATATAAAAACCCATCTCCATTGCCGCGAGTGCAAAATCCAGATCTTCTGTAAAACAATGAATGACACCACCACAACGCTCAGCATGATGCTGTTTAAGAATCGCCAAGGTATCTTCTCTTGCTTGGCGAGTATGGATAATCAATGGTTTATTGAGTTCCACCGCGGTTTCAATGTGCTGAATAAAACGCGCTTGCTGAAGTGGAGCGCTCTCTGGCTGATAATGGTAATCAAGACCCGTTTCGCCGATCGCCACAACTTTAGGCTCCCGCGCGTAAGCTTGAAAACGTGCCAACTCAAAATCACTTTCTACGTCTAACGGATGCACGCCACAAGAAGCATACACATTATCGAACGGCTGAATCATTGTTAGCATGTCAGGAAACGATTCTAACGTCACTCCCACAGACAGTAACTCAGTCACTTTAGCCTGTTGCGCTTTAGCCACCACATCGGCAACGTTAAGATGTAAATCTTGATAATTCAGCTTATCAAGATGACAATGTGAATCTACGAACATGTTTCCTCATTAAATAAAAATAACCAGTCGGTAATTAACAGCTCACTATTCAAGCCACTAAATTGTTGTAATTGGTTGATAAGGTTTACTAAGCTTTCCGTCTGCTGTTGTAACAACAATAAAGATACCGTTTGTGCAACGGTATCACTGCCAGGAGTAAAATACTCACGTTCAAGCTTGAAAACTACTTTCTGTGCATCGGTTAATACATACCATAACCAGCGCAAGCGAGGTAAGGCATCGCTACTTATCAATTTGGCACAAGCGAGAGAGGCATGGATATCCCCTTGCAGGCTAGCAATGAATAATTGCTCAAGCTTCTGATATTCTTTAAGCTGACCATCAACAATAAACTGACGGGTTAATAATGGCGCGTTGCCATTTAGGTGCACAGCAAAACTTGGTACTTTTTCCTGACACTCGTGCGCAAGCCAATCCACCACAAGCGATGGAGGGGCTGCTGGTATCGTCAGCTGCTGGCAACGACTAATAATAGTTGGCAATAATTGATTAATTTGGTGAGTCAGCAAAACAAATATGCACTTTTCTGCTGGCTCTTCCAACGTTTTCAGTAAAGCATTGGCAGCCGATTCATTCATAGCTTCAGCCGGTGTAATGATAATCAGCCGAAATCCTGAAAGCTGTGAAGATTCTTGTGCCAAACGGTTTACTGCTCTTACCTGCTCAACAGTGATGGCTTTACCTTGTTTTTCTGGCCGTATCCAATGGAGGTCAGGATGTGTCGCCGATTGAATTAAATCACAACCATGACAAAACCCACAAGGTTCACTATGGTTGGTGGTACACATCAAGGCATGCGAAAACGTTTCCACTAACTGCTCTGCACCCATGCCTTCGGGGGCATTGATTAAGGTTGCATTGGAAAAAGTTTGCGCTGCCAATTGTCGCTGCCAACCTTGCCACGCTTCACTTAGCCAAGGATAAATCGTATTCATTTATTGCCTTTTTGCCCCTTTAACCACGTTAACAAGGCGTGTTGAATATCTTGCTTAACCGCGGCAATGTTTTGCTGCGCATTAATCATAACCACGTTGGAATTATCATTAGCTAGCTCTAAATAACGCTGGCGAGTACGCTCGAAAAAGCGGATATCCATTTTCTCTATTCTGTCCAACTCACCTCGCCCACGTGCTCGTTCAAGCCCTACCCTAGGATCAATATCTAGATACAAGGTAAAATCTGGGGTGAAACTGCCCAGCGCAATCTGCTTAAGTTGCTGCATGGTAAGTGGATCAATTTGCCGCCCACCGCCTTGATAAGCCTGAGAAGACATATCATGTCGATCACCCACCACCCAACAACCACTCTGCAAAGCTGGTTTGATAACATTTTCTACTAACTGGACTCGGGCGGCGTACATGAGTAGAACTTCGCTGATATCTTGTAAAACTTCACCTGAATGTTCTTCTTTAACCAAAGCGCGCATTTTCTCCGCCAATACGGTGCCACCTGGCTCGCGAGTTTGTGTAATAGATTCAATACCAAAGTTTTTTAATGACTCAACCACCGCTTGTATTGCAGTGGTCTTGCCTGCCCCTTCTAGTCCTTCTACTACGATAAATTTTGCGTTCATTGTCGACTTCTAATTACTTGTAAATAGGCGCGCACCGCGCGGTTATGTTCTGCTAATGTTTTCGAAAAAACGTGATCACCATGGCCACTGGCAACAAAATAGAAGTAATCACTTTGTTCTGGGTTTAGTGCTGCCTTTATTGATGCTGTTCCAGCCATGGCTATCGGAGTCGGTGGTAAACCATGAATAACATAAGTGTTATATGGCGTTGCTTCTCGCAAATCAGCACGTCTAATTCGGCCTTGATAGCGTTCTCCCATACCATAGATGACCGTCGGATCGGTTTGTAAACGCATACGAGTATTCAAACGATTAATAAAGACTGAGGCGACTCTTTCTCGCTCTGCATCAATTGCGGTTTCTTTCTCGATAATGGAAGCTAAGATCAAGGCTTCATAAGGGGTTTTTAATGGCAAATCCGCTTGACGATTTTGCCACTGCTGTTCAAGTACTTGGCTTAACTTACGATGAGCTCGACGCAAAATCTCAATATCTGCCGTGCCATTAGTAAAATGATAAGTTTCGGCGAGAAATAGCCCTTCCAACTTTTCATATTCAATGTCAAGTCGTTGAGCGATTTCCGCTTCGGTTGTCTCACTTAAGGTTTGCTTGAGATAAGGATTATTCGCTAGGCTTTCTCGCCAATCAGAAAAACGGCTACCCTCAACAAAGGTAATTGCAAACTGAAATTCACGCCCTGATATCAATAGTGCTAGCGTATCTTGCAGACTCATCTCAGGTAACACCTGATAAGTCCCTGCGCGAATAGCGGTCAACTGTGGATGAAAGCGGCGGATTAACTTGACCGCCAATGGGTCTTCTTCTATCCAACCTTTTTGAATCATTAATGACAATGCTCGATTGAGACTGGCACCACTTGGAATAGTCAATAGTTGTGCATCTAGCACCGATACTGTCTGAGTGAGATAGTCATTGGTTTTTTTGACAGCGTAGAAATAACTACCTGCCGCGAGTAGAGCGATGAGGACAAAAAAGATAACGATTTTCTTGATCACGAATGAAAACTCTCCTGAAAATATCGGCTATAACAACCAATTGAATAGGTTTGATGCGCAATACCGATCACTGGGGCAACCTCTATAAGGGCATTGGTGATAAAAACTTCATCAGCATCGGCTAAATGATCAATTGGAAACTGACCAGTTTCTAGCGTCAACCCCAATGATGTTGCCGATTGTAAAATATGCCGTCTCGCTACACCGGCTACACCTGCATAATCAAGCTTGGGAGTATACAAGGTGCGACCTTTAACCCAAAATAAATTAGCCATGGTGGTTTCGACAATCCGATCGTGAATATCAAGGCATACACCATCTTGATAACCCGCCAGATCCATTTCAGCACGCAATAAGACTTGCTCTAAGCGATTGTTATGTTTATGACCAGCCAATAATGGATTTAACCCCATACGTTTCGAACATACACCGAGCTGAACACCTGATTGACGCCATTGATGATAATGGGGCGGATAGTCAAAACTCTCTAGGGTGATTAGTGCTTGGCTAGCCATCGCTGGGCTATAGCCTCGTCCTCCTTGTCCACGACTAACATGAACCTTTATCCCCCCCTCTTCGAGCTCCAATGCCATTTGATTCAGAGTCTGCTCAAGATCATGCCAATTCGGAGCATCAATAGATAAGCACTCTAGACAAGCCAGCAAACGTTGTTGATGAAAAGGCCAGAGTTGCAGTTTAGCTTGCTTGACTAAAATGGTGGTAAAGCCGCCATCCCCATACTGGAAAGAACGATCACGAGTAGAAATATACCGATTGGCATTAGTATCTTGTAAAGTCATGCTAATCTCCCTGAAATAACAAACGGCCTAATGCAATGCACTAAGCCGTTTGAGTATATCCTAAATCAGATACGGTCAATTATACGCGTTTGAAAATTAACGAACCATTCGTGCCGCCAAAGCCAAACGAATTACAAATCGCATAATCCATGTTTGATACTGGTCGCGCCGTATGTGGCACAAGATCAATATCCAAGCCTTCTTCAGGGTTGTCCAAATTGATGGTCGGTGGAACCATTTGGTCAACTAATGACATAATGGTAATGATCGCTTCTACAGAGCCTGCAGCGCCAAGTAGGTGACCTGTCATTGATTTGGTTGAAGAGACTAATACTTGCTTAGCCCCCTCTTCACCTAAAGCGCGCTTAATGCCTTTTATCTCTGCAACGTCACCAGCGGGTGTTGAGGTACCGTGAGCATTCACATAACCAATTTGTGTACCAGTTACCCCAGCATCACGCATTGCGGCTTCCATGGCCAGTGCGCCACCAGAACCGTCTTCACTTGGTGACGTCATGTGATAAGCATCACCAGACATACCAAAGCCGACTAACTCAGCATAAATTTTTGCACCGCGCGCTTTGGCGTGTTCGTATTCTTCCAGCACCATTACGCCAGCACCATCACCGAGAACAAACCCATCACGATCTTTATCCCAAGGGCGAGACGCTTTTTGTGGTTCATCGTTACGGGTGGATAAGGCTTTCGCGGAACCAAAACCAGCCATGCCAAGCGGAGTGGAGGCTTTTTCTGCTCCACCAGCAACCATTGCATCAGCGTCACCGTAGGCAATCATACGGGCTGCATGGCCAATATTATGTAAGCCTGTGGTACAAGCTGTTGAAATAGCAATATTAGGTCCACGCAAACCACGCATAATAGAGAGGTTACCTGCGACCATGTTAACTATGGTCGAAGGAACAAAAAATGGACTAACTTTACGTGGGCCTTTTTCAATCAGAGACTGGTGCCCTGACTCGATAAGTTCAAGACCTCCGATACCAGAACCGATAGCGACACCGACACGCGGTGCGTTCGTTTCGGTAATTTCTAGACCTGAATCATCCAAAGCTTGAATGCCTGCAGCAATGCCATATTGGATAAATAAATCCATTTTTCTGGCATCTTTTTTTGATAAATACGCTTCACAGTTAAAATCTTTAACCAGACCTGCAAAACGAGTTGAGAAATTGGTGGTGTCAAAGTGCTCAATATTTACAATACCACTTTGACCAGCTAGCAGGGCTTTCCAAGAGGACTCTACAGTGTTGCCAACGGGTGACAACATACCCATGCCAGTGACAACGACACGACGCTTGGACACGATCATATTCTCCGGGATAGAAAATGCTATGAGAGGGAAGATGACTAAAAACTCAGGCGGCCAGAGGGCCGCCTGGGAAGAACATTACTGAGCGTTGCTGGTAACGTAATCGATCGCAGCTTGAACAGTAGTGATTTTCTCTGCTTCTTCATCAGGAATTTCAGTATCGAATTCCTCTTCAAGAGCCATAACTAATTCAACAGTGTCTAGAGAATCAGCACCTAAGTCTTCAACAAAAGCAGATTCGTTTTTCACTTCTGCTTCATCAACACCCAGCTGTTCAACGATGATTTTCTTTACGCGTTCTTCAATGTTGCTCATGTTTTCTTTTCCTTTACAGATTTCGCCTAATGCGATGATTCCGTAGTTTATTCTAACTAGTGAAAGTTGCAAGAGGCACCTTGCTGGTCAAACCACAAAATTACTGATTTTAACCGAAATTCACCCCATTTTTGATGTAAATCATGCACAAATATTGTGCATATCAATCTCAACTGTCGGAAATACGTGTCTGTTCAATAATCATATTAACCTTCACTTCCCAGACAATTGATCTTAAATCATGTACATGCCGCCGTTCACATGCAGAGTTTCACCTGTGATATACGAAGCTTCAGAAGATGCTAGAAAAGCAACAGCTGCAGCAATTTCACTCGGTTCACCCAAACGACCCGCAGGAACTTGAGCTAGTGTAGCAGCACGTTGCTCATCATTCAGCGCTTTTGTCATATCAGTAGCAATAAAACCTGGCGCAACTGTGTTCACAGTCACACCTCGTGATGCAACTTCACGTGCCATTGACTTAGTAAAGCCAATTACACCCGCTTTTGCCGCTGCGTAGTTGGCTTGCCCGGCATTACCCATAGTGCCCACCACTGAGCCAACGTTAATGATGCGGCCATGACGTTTTTTCATCATGCCACGTAATACGGCTTTTGATAAACGGAAAATTGACGTTAAATTGGTATCCAAAATATCCGTCCACTCTTCTTCTTTCATCCGCATCAATAAATTATCACGTGTGATGCCGGCATTATTAACTAAAATGTCGATACTACCGAATTCTTCATTGATCGTTTTAAGCACAGCATCAATCGACGCGAGATCGGTTACATTTAATGCTAACCCTTTACCATGCTCACCGAGGTAATCACTGATAGCAGCAGCACCGCTTTCACTGGTTGCGGTACCAATAACGGTTGCACCGCGCTCAACAAGCTGTTCCGCTATCGAACGACCAATGCCGCGACTTGCTCCGGTAACTAAAGCAATCTTGCCTTTCAAGCTCATGAATTCATTCATGTTTTATTCCTAGATTATTTAACTGCTTCTAAAGAAGTACTATCATTGACTGCCGCTGCATCGAGCGTTTTGACAATACGTTTTGTCAAGCCTGTCAGAACCTTACCCGGCCCAATTTCAAGCAGCTTTTCAACACCTTGCTCACTCATGTTTTGTACCGCTTCTGTCCAGCGCACTGGGTTATAAAGCTGACGTACTAGAGCGTCTTTGATTTTTGCTGGATCGGTTTCTGCTATCACGTCAACATTATTGATAACCGGGATAGATGGCGTATTAAATGCTAAACCAGCTAGCGCAGTCGCTAATTTTTCAGCGGCTGGTTTCATTAGTGCACAATGAGAAGGCACAGAAACCGGTAATGGTAACGCTCGTTTAGCACCTGCTTCTTTACACAACACACCTGCGCGTTCTACGGCTTCTTTTTGACCAGCAATCACAACCTGACCTGGCGAGTTAAAATTGACCGGTGATACAATTTGACCTTGGGCTGCTTGTTGGCAAGCCGCTGCAATCGCCTGATCATCTAAACCGATAATCGCATACATTGCGCCTGTGCCTGCCGGTACAGCTTCTTGCATTAAACGACCACGTAATTCAACTAAGCTTATCGCTTGCTGAAAATCCATTACCCCTGCACAAACTAGTGCTGAATACTCACCCAAGCTGTGTCCCGCAAGCACTTCTGGTTGAGGTAAACCTAGGGATTGCCAAACGCGCCAAATAGCGACTGAAGCGGCTAAAATGGCAGGTTGAGTGCGATGAGTTTGGTTAAGTTCTTCTACTGGGCCTTGTTGCACCAGTTGCCATAAATCATAGCCTAGAACCTCAGAAGCCTGGGCAAAGGTCTGTTGTACTACATCATACTGCTCGCCAAGCTCTGCTAGCATAGCAACCGTCTGTGAACCTTGACCTGGGAATACCATAGCAAACTTGCTCATGTTGTTTCCTTTACTAAAAATTAAACGTTAATTCATTTATTCAATCATGTGGCTAAGCGAACGATTAAAATCTAACTAATGCCGAACCCCAAGTAAAACCACCACCAAATGCTTCTAATAGCAACAGCTGACCAGGTTGAATTCTCCCATCGCGTACCGCCTCATCCAACGCGGTCGGTACGGTGGCCGCTGAAGTATTGCCATGTTTATCAAGCGTTAATACCACTTGATCTAAAGACATAGAGAGCTTTTTAGCGGTGGCTGAAATAATGCGATAGTTCGCTTGATGAGGAACAAGCCAATCCAATTGTGATTTATGTAAATTATTTACTGCCAGTGTATCTTTCACTAATTTAGATAATTGTGTAACAGCAACTTTAAATACTTCATTACCGGCCATATGCAGCCATTTATCTACGCTGCCGCCCCGCTCAGGAACTTCAAGACTCAGTAATTCACCAAACTCACCATCCGCATAGATATGAGTAGATAAGATACCAGCTTCTTCGCTTGCCCCAAGCACAACAGCACCTGCCGCATCACCGAATAAAATAATGGTTGAACGGTCAGTAGGATCACAGGTTTTCGATAAAGCATCCGCACCAATGACCAGCACATTTTTACACATACCTGATTTGATATGTTGATCGGCTACCGATAACGCATAAACGAAGCCTGAACAAGCCGCGGCTAAGTCAAACGCCGGGCAACCTTTAATCCCCAGCTTTGCCTGTACTTGACAAGCGGAAGAAGGGAAGGTGTGGCTACCACTGGTGGTGGCAACAATGATCAGATCAATATCATGCTTATTGATACCCGCCATGTCTATCGCGTTCTCAGCAGCATAAAATGCCATATCAGCAACGGTTTCGTTATCAGCAGCAATACGACGCTCACGAATACCGGTGCGAGTCACAATCCACTCATCACTCGTCTCTACCATTTTCTCTAAATCCGCATTGGTGCGCACCTGAGATGGCAAGTAGCTGCCAGTACCTAAAATTTTGCTATACATGAAGACTAATAATGCCTCTCGAGTAATACCGCTTCCAAACGATCATTGATGCGGTTGGGGATTTGTCGTTTCACTTCATGAACCGCCTCACCGATCGCATTAACGACAGCGGACACATCGGCACTTCCATGACTTTTAATAACTATGCCGCGCAATCCTAGCAAACTTGCGCCGTTATACTGGTCGGGGTTCAGGAGTTTTAACTGATAAAATACATCAGAAAATAGTTTTCTTGCTAACCAACCGGTTAAGTTTTGCGCCTGAAAGATCGATTTTAACTTTTCAATAAACAGTTGCGCTGTACCTTCACAACTTTTTAAACACACATTGCCGACAAACCCATCACAAACCACAACATCGGCGGTGTCTGTTAATAACTGATTCCCTTCAATATAACCAATAAAGTTGACTGATTGAGTCTGCTTAAGCATTTGCGCACAACGCTTAACAACGTCATTGCCTTTAATCTCTTCAGCGCCGACATTAAGTAACGCCACGCGAGGTGGATAAGGCAAGCATTGCTCAGCCAATGCAGCGCCCATCACTGCAAACTGAAACAATCCCTCTGCATCACTAGATACGTTAGCCCCTAAATCTAACAACCAGGTTTTACCACCAGAGGCCGTCGGTAAAGCAGAAACTAACGCCGGACGTTCAATACCTGGTAATAATTTTAATCGAAAACGCGAGAGTGCCATCAAGGCACCGGTATTACCTGCACTAACACAAGCATCAGCCTGCTGATTAGCAACCAGATCGATAGAGATACCCATTGATGTGTTGTGATGGTGACGTAAGGCTAATGAGGGTTTTTCGGAGTTAGCGATAATTCGGTCGCTATGGACAACACTCAATCGAGCATTGATCTGGCAACCAAGGAGAGATAATTGTTGGCTAATCAGCGATTGATCACCAACTAAAATGACTTTCAGCTCTGGGAAATGCGACAGTGCCTGCACGGCGGCAGGCACTGTGACGCGAGGACCGAAATCCCCGCCCATTGCATCAAGTGCAACGGTTAAATTTTGCAAAGGTCAACCTTACTTGTTGATAACCTTTTTGCCACGATAGTAGCCTTCAGCAGTCATGTTGTGACGTAGGTGAGTTTCACCTGAAGTTGCATCAACAGAAAGTGCAGCTGAAGTTAGCGCATCATGTGAACGACGCATGCCACGCTTAGAACGTGTTTTACGGTTTTTTTGTACGGCCATTGACCCTACTCCTATGTTAATGTTTAAAGCTTTATTTCTTTAAACTTTTTAAAACATCGAATGGATTCGGCTTGTCTTCCAATACTTCCTCAGGAAGTTCACCAAATACCAAATTGTCTGAGTTAACGCTACAATCCGCTTCATCGTGCATCGCAACTTGGGGTAAACCAAGAATGAACTCGTCTTCAACTAACTGTATTAAATCTATTTCACCGAATTCGTTAGGATCTACCAAATCGTACTCATCCGGAGCGTCTTGTTCACTTTTCTCGCTATAATAAGGCGTGTAGGTGAATTCGACTTCGCACTCGTGTGCAAAAATTTCATTACAGCGTTGACACTCTAAATCAACTTGGATGTTAGCTTTACCAGAGATAACGACCAGTTGTTGTTCATCCATCCCAAATGACAATGAGACTTGTGCGTCGCGTTTTACGCCATCGACTGTATCGGCTAGACGCTTCAAAAGACTGGCTTGAATGATACCATCATAATCCAATCGTTTTTGAGCTGCCTTCGCGGGATCAATCGTTCGCGGTATTTTTACCTTTTGCATAGGGCGCGAATATTATCTTCCAAAAGAGTTTTAGTCAAAGAAAAAGGCAAAAAAGTCACCTTACCTTATTTCGCTATCCGCTTAAGTATCATTCAACAGCAGAAAATAGGATTCAATTAGCGATTAAGACGATCGCTTGAGTCTATAGTACTATTTCCGCTATGCTACTCAAACATTGAAGACTATTGTAAATCAAAATGCAAAATTACCAACTAGTTTTGGCTTCTAGCTCCCCTTATCGCCGTCAACTATTAGAAAAACTCGCAATACCTTTTATTTCTAGTCAACCTACCTGCGATGAAACCCCTCATAGTGGAGAAAGCGCGGAGCAATTAGTGACTCGTTTAGCCACCATCAAAGCCCAATCTTGCCAGCTCGATACCCCAAGCCTAGTGATTGGTTCTGATCAAGTTTGTGTGGTGGATGGGGAAATCATCGGTAAACCTCATGATCGTCAAACGGCAATAGCCCAACTACTCAAACAGAGCGGTCAAAAAATCACTTTCTACACAGGACTCGCTCTCTATAATACTGAGAGTCAACAGACACAAATTAGCTTAGATACTTTTCATGTTCATTTTCGCGTTTTATCCGCTGAAATGGCAGCAAATTATGTGGATAAAGAGCAACCTTTTAATTGCGCTGGAAGTTTTAAAAGTGAAGGTTTAGGGATTGCGCTGTTTGAACGCCTTGAAGGTAACGACCCTAATGCTCTTATCGGTTTACCACTGATAAAGCTTATCCAACTACTCGAAAACGAAGGGATTAAAGTTATCTAAACTTTGCGGTGAAACTTTTACAAAATAACTGGGGGAATGACGCTATCCCCCATTATTTACTAGCTAGCTTGAGCACAGACGATTTAATTGGTACGCATTTTGGCCAAGGCTTGCTCTAATTCAGCACCTAATGGTGCACTGAGCTCCATTTTCTTTTCTGTTGCCGGATGAACAAATTGAATATTAGCCGCATGTAAGAACAGTCGCTCAATGGAAAACTGACTGACATAAGCATCAAATCGACGGTCACCATAACGGTCATCCCAAGCAATAGGGTGTCCCATATATTGAGTATGCACCCTAATTTGATGCGTGCGTCCTGTGATTGGGCTCGCTTGAATGAGGGTTGCCTGTTCAAATTGTTCTAAAATTTTAAAACGCGTTTCCGATGGTTTACCTGTAGGGTTAACACGAACAATACTATTTACTTCATTTTTCAATAATGGAGCATTAACACGCTTACCATCTTTTGGCCAATGTCCCATAACTAAAGCAAAGTAGTACTTTTGAATCGTCTTCTCACGAAACTGTGCTTGCAAGTGCCGTAAAGCGGAGCGTTTTTTAGCCACTAAAAGTAACCCTGAAGTATCACGATCAATGCGGTGAACTAACTCTAAAAAACGCGCTTGAGGCCGCAAGGCTCGCAGCGCCTCTATTGCACCAAATTTAAGCCCACTACCACCATGCACCGCAGTGCCTGATGGTTTATTTAAAACGAGCAAGTGATCATCTTCATAAACAATACATGATTCTAATTCTGCCACTCGATTGAGCTTAACACTAGGCGCTTGTGTCGGCAGCATATCGGCGTCAATGGTCACAGGTGGAATACGAATCACATCTCCTGCCGCTAATTTATATTCGGCTTTAATGCGTTTTTTATTTACTCGCACTTCACCCTTGCGCAAAATGCGATAAATAACACTTTTAGGAATCGTTTTTAATTGGTTTCGCAAGAAATTATCAATGCGTTGACCAGCCATATCGTCATCGATATCGATGAATTGGACTTGTGTTTTTATTTCATTCATAAGCCCTATTTTAACCTTAATCGCTATAAAAGCACTTTTTTCTTTACTGTCTGAGTAAAGATAATTGCATCATATACCCAAATCTCTTGAATTTGCAGCTAGACGGCCGGTGAGTGGGTTTTCAAAAGGCAAAAGAAACACCAAGCAAGATAATATCAAGCTTATAAAGAGTGGAGCAAAAGATCAGCCAAACTATCAACAATGCTGGCAGAGAGAGGGTTTAAAGACCGCTTACCAAACGTAAACTTTTATCTTTCTCAATAGGGAAATGTTGACTTTTTAAGCATCTCTCTTAAAAAATAGGTTGTTTGCTATAATGCTGATTGCTGAGTTGATCAGTCACTGCTATAGTTCATAGCTGCACAGTAGGAAGGTTAGATTGAGTTTCGCCTTCTCTTCTGAGTGAAATGTGAGTAGTTCTGTTATTATTGATATGCTGCATATGGCGTGAGACATACTCAATAGTGGTTTTTCTTGTTGTTCTACTCCTCGCCTTTTCATGTTGAGTACCTAACGCCTCAGAGCGAATCACAGGCAAACCTTTGCTTGTGATAACTGAAGTGCCCGCAGAGCATCCCTTCCAGCCGGGAGGCTGTAACCTAAAAGCCATGGGATCTGGCACCGTGAAAACGAAATAAAAGCAACAAGAATAATAATCAAAACAAAGAAAATATAACGAGATTTTAAATGAAAAGAATGTTAATTAACGCAACTCAAAAAGAAGAGTTGCGTGTTGCGTTGGTTGATGGCCAGCGGCTGTTCGATTTAGACATCGAGAGTCCAGGACATGAATCAAAAAAAGCAAATATCTACAAAGGCCGTATCACCCGAGTTGAACCAAGTTTAGAAGCTGCATTCGTCGATTATGGCGCTGAACGACACGGTTTCCTCCCCCTCAAAGAAATTTCACGTGAATACTTCCCAGAAGGTTATACCTACCAAGGTCGTCCTAGTATCAAGGAAGTATTGAAAGAAGGCCAAGAGGTTATTGTCCAGGTTGAGAAAGAAGAACGAGGTAGCAAAGGTGCTGCTTTGACTACTTTTATTTCATTAGCCGGAAGCTACTTAGTCTTGATGCCAAATAACCCTCGTGCTGGTGGCATTTCGCGCCGCATTGAAGGTGATGAGCGTACAGAGTTAAAAGCAGCTCTGAGCACTTTAGTTTTACCACAAGGCATGGGCTTAATCGTTCGAACTGCTGGGGTAGGAAAAAGCGCCGAGGAGCTAGAATGGGATCTTAACGTCCTGCTCAACCATTGGAGTGCCATTAAGCAGGCCTCTGAATCTAATCCCGCTCCATTCTTAATTCATCAAGAAAGCAACGTTATCGTGCGAGCCATTCGTGATTATTTACGTCGTGATATTGGTGAAATTCTGATTGATAGCAACACTATCTACGAGCGCGCTCTTGAGCATATTCGCCTCATTCGTCCAGATTTTGCTAACCGAGTTAAGAAATACGATGGTGAAGTGCCTTTGTTCAGTCACTTTCAAATTGAGAGTCAAATTGAATCCGCTTTCCAACGTGAGGTTCGTCTACCGTCTGGTGGTTCTATCGTTATCGACCCAACAGAAGCATTGACGTCCATCGATATCAACTCAGCGCGCGCGACTAAAGGGAGTGATATTGAAGAAACCGCTTTAAATACTAACCTTGAAGCTGCGGATGAAATTGCTCGTCAATTGCGCTTACGTGACTTAGGTGGATTAGTTGTTATTGATTTTATCGATATGACACCGGTTCGCCATCAACGGGAAGTTGAAAACCGATTACGTGAAGCTGTACGTTTGGATCGCGCCAGAGTACAAATTGGCCGTATTTCTCGCTTTGGTTTGCTAGAAATGTCTCGCCAGCGTTTAAGCCCTTCTCTAGCCGAAGCGAGTCATCACATTTGCCCTCGTTGTTCCGGTACAGGTGTAATTCGTGATAATGAATCACTAGCACTATCTGTACTGCGTCTTATTGAAGAAGAAGCTCTGAAAGATAATACTGTTCAAGTATTAGCTATTGTGCCCGTTTCTATTGCCTCTTATTTGTTAAATGAAAAACGTCGCTCGATTAACCATATTGAACGTAATCAAGAAGTTAAACTTACCATAGTTCCAAATTCAGATATGGAAACACCTCACTTCGAAGTATTACGAATCCGTGAAGGTGAAGAACAAGATCTGCTTTCTTATCTTATTCCAAATAAACTGGAAACAATGCGCGAAGCAGAAGCAAAGGATACACTCGATACTGAAATTAAATCAAAGCGTATCGAAGAGCCAGTTTTAAAAGGGTTTGCTTCGCCATCACAGAAAGCTCCAGCCCCTAAAGCGGCACCTGCACCGGAAGCATCTCCTGAACACCCTACTCCTAAAAAAGTGAGTGTGTTTGAACGCTTATTTAAAGCAATAGCTGCTTTCTTCACTCCTGCTAGTGATCAACCGACGACAACAACGACACCCCCCCAAAAAACTGAGGAAAAACCTAAGCCTCATAATCGCGATCGCCGTCGTCACCCCCGTGATAAACAGCAAAAGCGTAAACAAGAAACAAGCTCAGATAAGAGTGACAAAGATCCGGTAACTAACCAGCGCAAAGCCGCTCGTCGGACTGGACAAGATAAAACGGATCAACCGCGCCGAAATACTAAATCTAATAAAGACAATGTCATTAATAACAAGGTTCAAGAGCAAGGAAAATTACTTGCAGAACAAGCTCATAAAGATAGTGTAAATAAAGCTCAAGATACTGATGGTAAAGCCAAACCGATAGCAGTAAAAGAGCGCCGTCAACGCCGTAAACTAGAGAAGTCAATTCGTGTCAAGACACATAGCGAAGAAGCTTCTGCTGTTACCCAACAACCAATGTTGACAGAGACAGCTTCTGAACCTCAGGCATCACATATTGAGAACGTCATTGAGCAGCCAACTAATGTGGCCGTTAATTCAGAGGCAGATATCAAACCAACTGAACATCGCCAAAAACAAGACGCTGGAGAAGAGGGCAAACAACGCCGTAATCGCCGTTCACCTCGTCATTTACGAGCCAGTGGTCAACGTCGTCGTCGTGGACGTGATCGTCGTCCTAATCCATTCCGTTTACGTAAAGGCGGTGTGGCTTCACCTGAAATGGCGATGGGTAAAGTGATGCCTCGCTATGATCTCTCTGTGGCTAAAAAGCCCAATGCTGAAACTCAAGTTGAGACCTCTGTGCAACAAACCAAGGTTGAACAGCTGGTAGATACTCCAGCGGTTACACTAGGTGGTTTTGCCTGCCCTGAATTGGCAATGGGTAAAGTCATTGCTCAACGATCTACCACTGATGTTGATACTAGCCATGCAACGGAGATTCAGCACTCAAACGCTGATGTGGTCAGCGAAAATAATGAAGTAACTACCCCATGTGATCTTCAAGCTCAGGCGGAAGAATCGGTTGCTGTCGTTGAGGCTATGGTAGACGAAGCAACGGTTGTTAGTGTACAGAAACCGTTACTTGAAGAGCCTATTGTGATCAGTGATACGGAAAGCGAAGCGGTTATTATTGATACCGATGATTTATTACCCGAAGAAGCGCCGATTGTCATTAATCAACCGCAAACCTTAATGGTTAAGGCTCTACACGGCCACGCTTGCTCACCAATGACTAAAGCTCCTGGTACGCAAGATCTGCAAGAGATCAATATTGTGGCAGCTCCGTTAAGGGAAGCTCGTTATCAACCTCTTGGTGCGGGTAGTCAAGTCGCTCGCACTCAAGCTGGAGCTGGAATGACTAAGCCTGAAGCTTAATAACGCTTAACAGTTACAAGTCGCACCAACAACAAGGCTGCCAATTCAAGGCAGCCTTTTTTAATGGATCATCGATTGTTAACTCGCCATATATACCCAAACAACTTGGAGTTGCAGGTAGGCGGCAAGTTCGTTCACACCACACTACTTAAAGTAAGCAGAAGACATAGCATGACACGCAGCTATAGTATGTTAAGCCAGCTTAAACTCTTTAATTGCTTGTAAGTGTTGAGCGATTTTAGGGAACTTATGTGGTTGTTGTTCATCCCAAATGATCGAGTAGTAATTTTCTAGCTCTTGAGCCGATTGCCGATTATCCAATGCTTCATCATGACGAGATAAAATCACTAAACAACGTTGCTTATTTTTGAGTCGATATTGTTCGACGCATTTGGTGGCAATATCTTCATATTCTTCAGGGCGATCA
>SLFB01000071.1 GCA_007124475.1 Vibrio sp.
AAATCGAAAACAAAGGCCATCAAGATGAAACAACAACACAGTTCAACGCAATTTAACGAACACCAAGTGTTAGACCTTATTGTCGTCGGTGGCGGCATTAATGGTGCTGGCATCGCTGCTGACGCTGCAGGCCGAGGTTTAACGGTTGGGCTTTATGAAGCACAAGATTTTGCCAGCGCTACCTCGTCAGCCAGCTCGAAGCTCATCCATGGTGGCCTACGTTATCTCGAACATTATGAGTTTCGCTTAGTGAGTGAAGCATTAGCTGAGCGGGAAGTTTTACTTAAAAAAGCACCGCATATTGTCACACCAATGCGTTTTCGCCTGCCTCACCGTCCATTTCTTCGCCCAGCATGGATGATCCGTGCGGGTCTATTTCTTTACGATAATTTAGGTAAACGAACCTCACTGCCAAGCAGTAAAAAAGTCGCCTTACAGGCAGGCAAAGTCATGAAACCTGAAATGACGGTTGGTTTCGAATATTCTGATTGCTGGGTAGATGATGCTCGTTTAGTGATACTCAATGCGATGCAAGCCAAAGAACTCGGCTCTGAGGTAATGAATTATTGCCAAGTAGAGAAAGCCACCCGCGAAGGTGATATCTGGACAGTGACCTTATTCGACCAGCGCACCCAAACTCGCTTTGTGCGTAAAAGCCATGCCTTAGTCAATGCTACTGGCCCTTGGGTTAAACAATTTTTAGATCATAATATCCAAGTCGACTCACCTTACGGTATTCGTCTGATTAAAGGATCGCACATCATAGTGCCGAAAATTCATGATGAGCCACAAGCTTATATCTTAGAAAATGAAGATAAACGCATTGTATTTGCCATCCCTTATTTGGGTAAGTATTCCATGATAGGTACCACAGATGTGGAATATAAAGGCGATCCAAGACAAGTCGCGATCTCAGCAGAAGAGCGTCAATACCTGATTGATATCGTCAATAAGCATTTTGCTAAAGAGATCGCTGTCAGTGATATCGTCTCTGAGTTTAGCGGTGTGCGTCCTTTATGTGATGATGAATCGGACTCACCACAAGCCATTACTCGTGATTACACCTTATCTCTCGACCAACAGGATGATAACGCTCCACTGCTGTCAATTTTTGGTGGCAAACTGACTACCTATCGCAAGTTAGCAGAGTCAGCGATGAAACAGCTTGCGCCTTTCTTCCCCAATATGAAACCAAGTTGGACAGCACAATCTGCCTTACCGGGAGGAGAAGCCTTTGCGCGGGATAAGCTATTGACCAAACTGCAACAACAGCTGCCATCGGTCAATCCAGCAATGTTAGAGCGTTGGGTCACTAACTATGGTACGCGCTGTAATACCATGCTTGATGGCGTACAAAACCAAGCGGATTTAGGTCTTCAGTTTAGCGATGATTTGTATCAAATCGAAGTGGATTATTTGCTTGAACATGAGTATGCACAGCAAGCGGATGATATCTTCTGGCGTCGCACTAAATTAGGTATTGACCATGATGCTGCTTGCATTGAGCAAGTTGCACACTATTTAACCGCCAAAAAAGAAGCGAGCCATAACCAACGCGCCACTGGTTAGCACTCTTGTCTTTCGAAACAACCAGTCTCGATGATTAAACCACCACTTGCGGTGGTTTTTTATTGGAGGAGTTTATGGCTGTTCCGTCGGACGTAACTGCTCTAACTGCTTCTTAAACAGCGCGGGCATGGTATATAACAGCAGCAATCGAATAGCATGATTGACCATAACAAAAGCCGGCTCTAAACCGAGTAATAAAGCCACAGCTGTCATCGCTTCAACACTTCCGGGCACCCAAGATAGCAACAATACCAACCAACTCATATCCAGTAGGTGAGCCGCAAGCCAAGAGACGCCTACGGCAACCATTAAGCCAATCAAGGTGACTATCACCCCGCAATGCTTGGATGAAAACGACTCCAAGTTAAAATCAAGATGCAAGCAAAAGCCAGCCAGATCAAGGTAGAAAGGCTCAAAGTCCAAAGTAACGAGAGGTGGTAACTAAGATAGTAAATTGCGATTAAATAAGCCGCGTACGGGATTAAAGAATAGAGACCAAATAAAGCGGTAACTCGAAGATCAGCCATGGTGCGTTCGCTGCCGACAATATAATGAGCAATTAACGCAAAAGTGGGAAAGAGTGGCACTAAACCAGCAATAAAAAAGCTTTTGCTTTTTGAAAGAATAGCAATGATCAACACCGCTACTGCGCCCAATAAACATTTCAAAAACAGAGCCAGCATGGTCATTCCTTGGTTATTCTCAACGCGTGCTTACTATAACCAGTTGTTACAAGATGTAAAGATTAAGTTCTCAACCGGTGAAAATAGACCGTTATACCCAAACCACTTGGAGTTGTAGCCAACACCCTTGCAGCTTCAAGTAGGAAGGGTATATTGCTGAAAAGCTTTTAATTCAATTACATTACCTTCAGGATCTTCTATATAAATCGAACGTCCAAAACCTTGTGCGCCATAACGAGTATCAAAGTCAGAATGGGGGATATCATGCCGATCAAGAAATGACAACAAATCCTCCTCGTCTAATGGAGAAACTTGCAAGCAAATATGCTCTACATTACGGCCATCTTGCTGTGGCGCTTTACCGCCTAATTGACCCAACTCACTATCAACGGTCACAATATCAATTAATGCTGTTCCTGCTCGCAACTGAATTAACCCCACCTCTTGTGGCAAAGTACGTTCAATCGGGCAGCCCAGTAAAGTGCTATAAAAATACAGCATTTTATCCAACTGAGTTGTACGTAATACGACATGATCCAAACCATGGATAGTTAACATTCTGTGCTCCTTTTATTGTTTGCGATTTAGCAACAACCAAACGTCTTGACGCTATAAGTGTAACTTATTTGAGCATCGCGAGCATAGTTGAGTATAATCCGCCGCCTCTATTCACTGACTGTTATTTTCCATGAAACTAAGCCAACGTTTACAACACATTGAGCAATTGATTACTCAACCCTATGAGCATATTTGGGATTGCTGCTGTGATCATGGCTGGCTGGGACAAGCACTATTAACCCGCCAAGCGGCATCGCACATCCATTTTGTCGATATTGTCCCGGCGTTAATTGATAAATTACAGCAACGCCTTACTCACCACTTCCTTGACCAAACAAAATGGAGTGCCGAATGCTTAGATGTCGCCACTATCCCATTAAATCAATACCAGGGTCGCCAGCTAGTGATCATCGCTGGGGTTGGTGGTGATTTGAGCGCAGAATTAGTGCGCAAAATTGTTCGCTCTCATCCCGACCAGACCATCGACTTTATCTTGTGCCCTGTCTACCATACCTATGCTTTACGGCAACAGTTGCAACAATTAACCTGTGTACTACACCATGAAAGCTTAGTCGAAGAAAACCGCCGTTATTATGAAATACTGTATATCGGTAACCCCACTTCTACTGATACTAGCGCTCAAACGATCAGCCTGGTTGGCGATAGGCTTTGGAAAGTCAACGCCATCGACCAATATCAACGAGCGGAACGGTATTTAAATAAATTGCTCAGTCATTATCAACGGGTTGAAAAAAGTTACCCTGAAAAAGCAGCGCCGATTGTCCGCGCCTATCAATCGGTTTCAATCACATTATCACAATGAAATACTTGGCTTTAAACGGGATGACCGTCATTCGCAAGTTTCTGCAACCTACATTCACCATGATTTCCCTACACTTTGTCAGTGGTTGAAGATTACATTTAGCGTTACACTGGATAAGTAATCTCTCCCCCTTGCGATTTGATGTTCAAACCGCAGGGACAACTCAAGATTAAGGAAGCAAGATGATTAAACAAGGACAAACTCTACCTGCGGCCACCCTAAGCCAGCTGACCGCAGATGGTATGGTTAACCACAATGTACAAGAATTATTTGCTGGAAAAAAAGTCGTATTATTTGCTGTTCCAGGTGCTTTCACCCCTACATGTTCAGAAGCGCATTTACCAGGTTACGTCGTACATGCTGACACTTTTAAAGCGAAGGGTGTCGATCTCATTGCCTGCGTTGCAGTCAATGATGCATTTGTAATGAAAGCTTGGGGCGAAGCGCAAAATGCTTCTGAGTTATTGATGCTCGCCGATGGGGATGCCAGCTTTACTAAAGCCCTTGGCCTTGAAATGGACACGGCCGGTTTTGGTGGCATCCGCTCACAACGCTACGCGATGATCATTGAAGATGGTGTTGTTACCACACTCAATGTTGAAGAAGCAAAAGCTTTCGAAGCCAGCAAAGCGGAAACATTACTTGCTCTACTTTAAGCATACTAATTCATGATCTAATGGCCTCAGCCTGCTTGAGGCCAATTAACCCATCAAACTCAGCTCCTTAAAGCCTTAACCCAAACCACTTAGCGTGAAGAAAACGTCAAGTCGCAACGGAATAAATTTAATTACTCATAAGCCTACAACTCCCTATCCGACTGACATACAATAGCCGACACCGTTAAGATATTTCACCTCGGAGCAAATCAGTGAGCGCAAAATATACCCATCTGGCTTGGCAACTCAACTGTGCAAGTGCAGCCGAAAAATTGGTGCTATTAATGCTCGCCGACAGCGCAGACGAAATGGGCTATGTCACCGTTCATTTAGAACGCATGGGACCATTATGCTGTTTATCGACCTTTGGCTTAGCCGATTGTTTACGCTCCTTATGCGATCAACAGCGACTAGAGAAAATCAAAGTAGAGCATCGTCAAGGTCAAGAATTACATATTTTCCAAATGCTGATAAATCAAGAGCATTCATCAATGGCTGTTGATACCGCACCAGCACCAGCACCAGCACCAGCACCAGCACCAGCACCAAAAGAAAGCTTTCCCAACCTGCCAAAGCAAGCGTTGCAATACAGAAATCAGTCTTCCAATCTTATGCAAGGTAACGCCATTGCCACTCATGATCTGGATGAAAGCGAAATTCCAATGTGGGCTGAACGTGCATTTAAATTTTCTGGCATTAATAATGATCATCTATTAGTGTGGAAAAAGTTTGTTTTATGGCATAAGTCTAAAGCTAGCGAATTATTAACCGTGGCCCGATTAGAAAACAAACTCCAGTATTGGTTGACCAACGAGAAACTCAATGAAAGACAGCAAACGAAAACCACTGAATATTCAGGAAATCGAGAGCAAGCTAAGGGAAATGGGTATAAACCAAAGCTTAGCCCATCTGAACGCTTCCGACAGCAGCTTATCCAACAAGGGAAAAAGCCCACATTCTGAACCAGCGATTACTGAGCAAGTTGAAGATGAAGCCCCATCAGATTGGTGTTTACATGTCTTTGGCTCATTCCTCAGTGTCTATGAAACCCAATGGGAGTATCAATACGGTAGCTTACCAACGGGGAAATTCATCGATTTTGCTGAATCGATTGATGCCAATAGCCTTAATCGTGTGCTGAAACATTGTCATGAACGCATCCAACTGGGCAATAGTTGGCCGCCACAAATGGGTGAGCTTTGGGTACTACGTGACGCTTTAACAGCGGAAGAACTATTGGATAGCCGGATTCGAGTGCTTTCTCGTGAACCTGAAAATGACATTGAAAAATGGCTAGTACAAAACAAGCTGTATGATTTAAAACGCGTTGCGGAAGCAAAACTCGATCAACTGTTTAAAAAATATTATTTAGAAGCCAAAAGACTGGAAGAAAAAGGCAAACTGGTCACTAAACTACCGGATAATTTACTCGCTGCTCACTCGGTTAAAAACGTAAACGATTTAAAACGTGAAGAATATGAACAGCGACATGGCAAGGCATTAAACCCGAGGATTGAACAAATCCTGAATAGCAAGCTGTAAAAATTACCACTTTTTGATCACCTTGCCAAAAAAATTCGGATAGTAATACCAACAATGATCAAACATGCTCATTAGTTGTGGATTACCGTGACGAGATACCGTCAACGCATGGAAGCGGTTGCGACTTTGTTTTAATTTCTCCACTTGCTGCACGATCGATGGTGTCTGTTTCGGAGCAATAAAATCTGAAATCACCACCAAATCAGCATTGCTATAACGAGCGCTGTGCATCACATTGATCGTCTCTTCCAAAGCGGGCTGGAAATCAGTACCACCATGAAAGCGGTAACTTAAAAAGTCACTGGCTTCTCGCAAACCATCTTGCCGTGTCAGCTCATAACTTATCACTTGGGTTGAAAACAGCATCACAAAACAATCTCGCTGTTCAGCTAATGCAATTTGCATCAGAGCATAAGCCATCGCTTTAGCGGCTTGCTCTGGAAAACCTTTCATTGAGCCAGACCCATCAATAGCAATGATAAACGGCCCCTTGTCTAACTCATTGTCGGTATGAGTAGCCGATTGAGCAAAAACTTTGCGTAACGTTCGTGATTTACCTTGCATGCGGTAGTTCATTAAGCGTTTATCTATCAGATGTTTATAGAAAATCACTTCCAATTCCGGGTGACTTAAAAACAACACTTCATTAGGTAAAAGTTTATTTAAATCATCATGGGGATGAACACCAACTATATCATCGGTTGCTTGATCCGATTTTTCTTCCACCACCTGAGGCTGTGGATCCTGATTTGCGGCCGATTGTGGATCATCAACATGATTGGCCATACGGCCAAGTTGTTCCGCAATCTCCTGTAATCCTTTATTTTTTTTGAGAAAATTAGCATGGCGCTTAATGGTTTTTACGTCGTTACGGCTTAGTTTAGCTTCCGCCATATCCCACAATCGACCAGCCTGATCCGCGTTACCGCTTTGAGTCAGGCTTTCAATATCACGTAAGGTTTCCATACGTTGGTATAGCTCGGCGTAAACTTGCTCTTTGCTCGCTTCAAGCTCAATTAATTGAGCTTGTTTTATTTCACTGGCTAACGATTTATACCACTGAGCACAAAAAAACTGAGCAAACATGGGGTTGTTTACCCCATTGCTGTCCTCAGCCAATTGACGAGCTCGCAAATAAAACGCCGACTGATTTTTGAGTTGCGTTAACAAATTGGGTAATTGCTCAAAAAATGTCGCTTCATCCCAATGGATCACCTGCTGATAAAGCGCCATTTCTGCTTGAAAGGCTTCGTTATCGGCCACTTGGGTTATTTGCTGTTTAACTTGCTTTTGCCATTTGGCTAGATGATTTTTGACCGAAGCTCGCAGGCTGTCATTTTCAATCATCACCATTTGTGAACGTGCTAATAGATCATGCACCGCGGTTTCTACAATTCCTGATTCAGCAATCGCAATCACCAAATTTAAGCTGTCAGCGCCAAGCATGGACTACCCTTCTGATCTAATCGAAATACTCATTAAAAAGCTTCAAACGTAGTAATTTCTTCGCAAATTCTTGCTGGGTATCTTCCAGTTGCTGATGCAAGTCATGCAATCCAGACTGTATTTCTATTAGTAACTCAGAATCAATAAAATTATGCGGGATCGCTTTTTGAAAGTCGGAGCGCACTTGACGTAAATGATGCTCAGTGTGTTGTAGCTCAGTCATCGCCTGTTCAGCACTTGCTAGCCAAGCTTGATACTGCTCTTGATCTAGCCCTTGCTGTGTCACCAACGCTAATAGCACCGAACGATTAGCGATATCTTTAATCACCAATTTATTGTCAGCATTAATTTCTATCCGTAATCGAAAAACGTTTGGATTATGGTTCACATAACCGTAAAACTCCCCCTGTCCTTGTTTAACCGCTTTTTGTAATTCTTCTTTGGTTAAATAGATCCAACGGCTATCGCCTTTTTCAGCCTCAGCCACTGACTGGTTCGCTTGCAGTAACACCAGTTTAATCAAATGACTAACATGACCAACTTTGTGATATTTCACCTGGCTAAGATCAAGGGTATGGATCGGTTTTTTCCTTAACCGAGAAGCCGGCTCCTCGCTCGGTGAAATGGACAACGCTTGCTCTATCGCAATTTGAATACGCGTAAACTCTTGATGGCAACGTTCTATATTCTGGCCAACAAGCGCTTGATCAAAAGCTTCAGTCACGGCAAAACTATCGGTAACTTGATAAACCAACTCTCGTGATTGCGGGGTATTCCATAAACAATCTCGCAATAGCAGCAAGTCTAACGGACTCAGTTGATCTCGACCGTTAAAAAAAGCGCTCGCTTTTAATAATTTAACCGCTTTTTTCCAGCGGCGATCAGACACATAGATATCATCCATCGGCAAACCGCTTTCTTGCCCGGCCTGCTCTAAACGGGACTTATAAAGGTACAACTTGTCAAACAAGGTATCGCTGAGTGGCAGCAACTCCAGCTCACGCTGCCACTGACGATACTCTTGCTCGGTAATAGCCAATCCTGCCGGTATTTCAGCCTCTTGAGGCGAGCCTATGGTTAGCATTGACTTAAAATTTTGTTTATTTTGGATTCGGTTAACGAAAATACGCACCAACATCCGATCATACAAAGCATCAAGACCACTATCTTCATCAGGCAACTCATTGGAAGCTGAAATCAACAAGCGCATTGGAACACGTTCAAGCTCTGTGCCATTTTTAAAGGTTTTTTCATTAACCACAGTGAGTAAAGTATTCAAAATTGCCGGGCCTGCTTTCCATATTTCATCAAGAAAGACCACTTGAGCGGTTGGTAAATAACCCTCGGTTAAACGCACATATCGTCCATTGTCCTTAAGCTCTTGAATACTTAATGGTCCAAATACCTCTTCAGGTGTAGAAAAGCGCGTCATAAGATATTCAAAATAACGGCTGTCATCAAAAGCTTGAATCAAACGTTTGGCGATAAAGCTTTTCGCGATCCCCGGCGGGCCCAGTAAGAAAACACTCTCTCCAGTCAGTGCCGCTAACAAACAAAGCTTGATGGTGCTTTCACGTTCATAAACGCCATCTGCCAGTGCAATTGCTAGTTTATTGATCCTTTCGGCTAGCAAGGCTTTTTGAGCATGAGATGATGGCAAAGAACGGGTCATAGAACACTCCATATAAGGCGAGATGAGAAAAATGAGATGAGATAAACTTAGCTTAGCGTAATAGACATTTTGTCCAGATTGATCTTCAGCTAAACGACAGGAAGAAGAAAGACCGTTATCAACTTAACTTCCCCTAAAAATGTCAAGGATTTAAATCTCATAAGGTTTATACATTCGCCGCTAAATTGTTACAAGTTGTATTTAAACTTTGTGAGCCAGATAGCAAATGTCAAGGGTGATATAGCGGGCAAGATCAAAGTTTTCTGTTTTTAAGTCCGTTAATGTTGCAAAGCCTTTACTGAATCACGACTGGTATTCAATAAGCTTGGGCGTGAACCGCAAATGGGGTAAATTAATCCTATCCACTCAACTTACTCTGTTAAACCGCTTGGAACAAACCTAAGCTTGTTGTGCGTTTTAGCAGCGGCCAAATGAATACCTAGATGACTAAAACCATACACCACTGGAAAAATATTGCCTTAGTCGAAGAAACTGTCGTCTATCCGAATGGAACAACACTGGCGCATACCACCATTAAACATCCCGGTGCAGCCGTTATTTTACCGATTACTGATGATAATCACGTGGTGGTCATTCGCCAATTTAGGCCATCGCTGAAAAAATGGTTACTGGAATTACCAGCAGGAACCATTGAAAACAATGAAACCGCATTGGACTGTGCTCAGCGAGAATTAGAAGAAGAAACCGGCTACAGTGGTAAACAGTTCTTTGAACTCGGGCAAGTCACCCCAATGGCTGGGTTTTGTGATGAGATTCAGTACCTCTTTGTCGCCAAACAACTCACCAAAACTCAACGCTTTCAATGTGACGATGACGAGCTAATTGAAGTATTTAGCCTCAGCATTGAAGAACTGGAAACGCGAATTATTAACGGTGAAATCAGTGATGCCAAAACCATCGCGTGCTTAAGTAAAGCCAAGCTCTGTGGTTATTTATAACCGCTTAGCCACCATTAAGGTGAGGATTTGGGCAGTTAATCGCTCGCTGAATCTGTTCTCCGTGAAACTCTGGCTTAAATCTGGTAAAACATCACTGAAATTAATCAATGAAAATTTGCTATGACGGAAAAACGCCAAGGTCGCCGTAGTGCCGAAGATGCACTCAATACTCGCTATCAAATCCTTAAAGTCGCCGCGCAATTATTTTGTGACTTGGGCTACGCTCGAGTCTCTCTTCGCAATATCAGCGAAAAAGCAGGCGTGTCTCACAGTCTGATACGTCACCACTTCGGCAGCAAAGAGAAAATCTGGCATAGCATTAGTGATGGTATACATAGATACGTTGAGCATTATATGCACAAGGTGATTGATAACATTCCAGCAGCAACCCCAGCAAATGTTAAAATTTACCTTTTTACGATGCGGCTCATCGCTCATGGACTTATTGTTAAGCAACCTATTCAATTAATTGCCGATGCCATTCGACAAGATGATGCCTTGATCGATTATTTTATTGATAACTCAGGTGAGATTGAGCGACTTATTCAAGGGTTTGCTGATGAATACAACCAACAATGCCCAGATAAAACGGTCAATATTAGTGAAATTAAATGGCAAATGATCATGTATACCCACAGTGCAGCCAGTTTAACGCCATTTTTGTTACAAACGTGGCGAGAACAAACCACTGATCTCGACCAATGTTTACTGAATCATTGGCAGCTATTTAATCAATTAATGATTGAGAAATATGGCATTAGCCAAGCCTATGTTCTCACCCCCAGTTCAGTTCAAGAGCTGGTATATAAAGTCAATTTCGACTGGCAAAAGCAATGTGCTTACTCAAGTGTTGTCCCCAAATCACTTGACGCAGAGGTAGGCGACAAGTGAGTTCATCCCCATGAGCATAGACAAACGATGCGATTGGGGTGAACTAACGTAGCCAACCTTCCTGCAGCTTCAAGTAGCAAGGGGATAGCTACTTATTACGTTTACCCCGTTGAGCATGAATTTTTAGCTTGGCTTTTAACTGACGTTTTTCAGCCGAACGGCTCAAACGAGGGGAGCCTTGTTGCTCACTCTCATCACGAAACGATGGCTCAAACCCTTTTAACCATTCTTGTGGCAAAGGAGATCCCAATAATCGCTCAATCGCTGTCAATAACGGTTCTTCTTGTGGGCTCATTAAAGAGACCGCCAAACCGGAATGTCCAGCGCGGCCAGTTCTGCCGATGCGATGAATGTAATCTTCCGCTTTATAAGGTAACTCATAATTGACGACTTGCTCGAGTTGATTGATATCAATCCCTCGCGCTGCAACATCCGTTGCAATCAATGCGCGAACTTTACCTGATTTAAAATCATCGAGCGCTTTTTGTCGTGCACCTTGGCTTTTATCACCATTAATCGAAGCGGCTTTGATCCCATCGAGTTTCAGCTCTTGGGCTAAAGCATCACTGCCTTGCTTAGTTTTAGTAAAAACCAGAACCTGCTGCCAGTTGCGAGAGCCGATCAAATAAGCTAATAATTCTCGTTTGCGATTTTTATCTACTGGATACACCATTTGGCTGACCGTCTCTGCCGTGGTGTTGGCTGGCGTCACCTGAACTTCTATTGGTTGATGCATTATCCGGTAGGCGACCGTTTTGATTTTCTGGTCAAACGTTGCAGAGAAAAACAAAGTTTGTCGAGCTCGATTCAACTTGCGCAACACCCTTTGGATATCGGGCATAAACCCCATATCTAGCATGCGATCGGCTTCGTCCAATACCAAGGTCTGCACGTTACCAAGATAAAGGCTTTTGACATGAGCATGGTCGAGTAATCGACCTGGTGTGGCAATCAATACATCCGCTCCACCTCGTAGCTGCTGTTTCTGCACGCTCATACTCGTACCGCCGTAAGCCACCACCACTTTGAGCCCACTACCTCGCGCATAATGACTGATGCTATCAAAAACTTGCTGTGCTAATTCACGAGTAGGAACCAAGATCAAAGCACGAATCTCTTTGCTACCGATCTCATCAACACGATTTGAATTAGCCAACCGCTGTAAAATAGGGAGCCCGAACGCCGCGGTTTTACCTGTGCCCGTTTGCGCCCCCGCAAGGACATCATGCCCAGCTAAAATAGGTGGGATTGCCTGAATTTGAATCTCTGTCGGTGTCTCTATCCCCATGGAATGAATACTCTCGACCAAACTAGGTGCAATACCTAAATCTAGGAAGGTTTTGCTGGATGAAGACATACCTCTTTCCTTTAAACGCAAGAAACGCTCAGCAATCATAGCTCAACGTGAAAAATATCTGGGCGCGGATTGTAGCAAATAGTTTTGTGCTTGGCTTTGCAAAAGTCGGTATCCCTACCTATATTGATGGTTGCGCATCAAAGTGCTTATCAAGCAACAGAGGAAATGATGACGAAACAAATCTCTCCTTGCTCCGAGTGTAAAAATTAAATTACACCAATGGTTATTTAGTTTTACACACCTATTGACCTTATTGTTTATTTTATCCAGAATAAGCGCAATAGATAAAATACCAATGAAACCATATCCTCCTCATTGGCTTGCCAATTCAAATAACGTATAAGAAAGTTTACACTATGATAAAATCAAAACTATTAGGCAGTAGCTTAATTATTGCAGGAACAACGATTGGTGCCGGTATGCTCGCACTACCGCTCGCCTCCGCAGGACTTGGATTTTCAACTGCCTTGCTGATTATGCTCGGTTTGTGGGCTTTAATGGCGTTTACCGCATTGTTGATGGTTGAAATCCACCAGTATTCAAGCCAAGATGCAACCTTACACACATTGGCTAAGGAGATCCTTGGTCACAAAGGTAAGTGGATCGCGACGTTCGCGATGCTGTTTCTGTTTTACTCTTTGTGTGCAGCGTATATCGCTGGTGGTGGTGGGCAATTTACCCAACGGATCAGTGAATTCACAGGCATGACTCTTTCCCCCGCTATCGGAACCTTATTATTCACTTTTATCGTTGCTACTGTGGTCACTATTGGTACGGCAACCGTCGATAAGGTGAATCGCTTATTGTTTGCGGCCAAAATCCTTGCCATGATCATAGTACTGACTTTCCTCGCACCTAATGTCACTGAATCATATCTATTAAGTATGCCCATTGGCCAAGGGCTGATTATTGCCTCTATTCCCGTGATTTTTACCTCATTTGGTTTCCACGGCAGTATTCCCGCTATCGTTAATTACCTTGATGGTCATACGCCATCGCTCCGTAAAGCGATTGTGATTGGCTCAGCGATTCCCCTCATCATCTATATCCTGTGGCAATTAGCGACCCTTGGTGTCGTCAGTCAAGCAGACTTAATCCAAAATAGTGGTCTGTCCGGTTTAATCAGCACCTTAGCAATTAATGCTCATCAATCAGGATTAGGTAGCATGATCGGTATCTTTGCTGACTTAGCACTGTTAACGTCGTTTCTTGGGGTTAGCCTTGGCCTGTTTGAGTTTATGGGCGATACGTTACGTAAACAGGGAGCAAGCATTAACCGCTCTGTAGCCGCTTTTGCAACGTTCACACCACCACTGTTGTTTGCCTTGTTTTACCCACAGGGCTTTATCATGGCATTAGGCTATGCCGCCATTGCGTTGGCTATTCTGGCTATCTTTTTACCCATTGCCATGGTGGTACGAGTAAGAAGTCGACCAAGCTCTGACCAGCAATACCGAGTGATGGGAGGTAAACCAGCCTTAATGCTCACGGGCGTGATTGGCATACTCATTGTTGGCGCTCAATTGATGATTACCGTTGGCGCACTACCTGCACTCAAGTAATGATCACGATCAAACGGATTACTTTTGCGCGCTCCTAAAGTGCAAAAGTGATCCACCCAACTTTAGTAACCACAGTCACTGTCCTCGATGCCCCATTCCAGCAACTTTGATTTAGATATACTCTTCCTACTTGAAGCCGCAGCGGTGTTGGCTACGTTCGTTCGCCTACCTGCAACTCCAAGTGGTTTGGCTATAGCTATTGTTTTTATAGTCAATAATTAAGATCAACCTCTCAAATTTAAGACATTAATACACATCATTTTCATAAATCTATGAGATATTACACGTTCCAAATGCGCGGAGCGCGCTAAAATGATTTGACCATGTCACTGTGTTGCATCGGAGAATTTATGAAACAAGTTCCATTCAGGATGATTGATCGTTTGTTCATCAAAATATCCATTAATGATAAAATGTGGGCAGTGTTTGCACTCTTTTTTATCACCTTAACCTCGCTCGCAGGCGCGCGCTATTTCGATAGCCTCGCAAATTTTGAACACCAGGCCAAACAAGCGGTTGAGTACAAACTACAAGGGATTGTTAGCCAAGAAAATATCACTCTCTTTCCTGGCTTAGAATCACAAGCTAGAGCTCAAGATACCCATTACCAAAATGGGCGTGTAACGGCTACCGCTCAAGCTAAAAATGGCCAGATTTATCGCCTAAGTGAAGACTTTACGCGTCAAGCACAACAAGCTCGTTCTGATGCATTAACCACTTTTTTTATCAGCTATCTATGGATGCTGCCTTTCGGTCTTCTCTGTTACTGGATCACCACTTTCTTAGGTGGAGCCTTGTGGGATCTGTACAATACCACCCAAAAAATCGCTAAAGGCGATCTTACCTCTCGCTTAGGATTTCACCCTGGTCGAGATGAATTTGGTACGATTGGTTGCGCGTTAGACAAAGCCATGGATACCTTAACTGAACTCGTGGTCACGGTAAAAGACAATGGCACAACACTCACCACGACCTCTAAAGCTTTTGCTGCTGAGATGAAAGAAAGCGAAAAGCAAATTCATAATCAGTATGCATCGCTCGATTCTGTTGCGACCGCGATGGAACAAATGACCGCTTCGGCACAAGAAGTATCAAATATTTCTCACCAAGCCACTCAGCAAGCGGAACAAGATGCCAAACAAGTGGAAATTGGTCATCAACGAGTAACTCAAGCCATTAATCAGATCGAGCAGCTATCTCGTTTCATTAGTGAAACCTCATCGTCCGTGAGCACCTTAAATGAAAATGCGATCAAGATTAATGAAGTGATTACCACCATTAATGCGATTTCAGAGCAAACCAATCTGTTAGCACTCAATGCTGCTATCGAAGCCGCTCGTGCTGGAGAGCAAGGACGTGGTTTTGCTGTGGTGGCTGATGAAGTTCGCACTCTGGCAAGCCGCACCCAAGCAGCAACGATTGATATTCAATCGATGATCGAAAAACTACAAAGTGAAAGCCAAAACATTGCCAAAATGACCGAACAAACGGTGACTCAAGCACAAAGCAGTAGTCAGCTTGTGACGGAAATCGGTAATGATATTGAAAAAATTGCTCACTCATCACAGCTAATTAACAACATGAGTGTACAAATTTCTACCTCGGCACATGAACAAAGCTCAGTGGCTAATGATATCGCCTCAGAGTTGAGTGATATTCGTAATCAATCAAATACTATTCGTCGCGTCGCTGAGCAGTCATCTCAAGGGATTAACGATATCAGTCAAGCGACACAAAACCTCAGTCAAATACTTAGCCGCTACCAAACCAACTAACGTTTATACCCAGCCCTTTTGCTGTGGTTATTGTTCACGTTCACAAAAAACAGAGCCAGTCGCCTTTTAGCCACTGGCTCTGTTTTATGCTAAGACCCAAACAACTTGCCGTTGCAGGTTGACGGCTACTCGATAATTTATATCACCTTAGCCAAGGCAATGGGATAACCTCGCTGCTCTGCTAATTGTATCGCCGTAAGCTCCACCTGCTGCTCAGTCCAATGCACACAGGTCGGGTGTAACTGTTCAATCGACCGCGATGGGTCAACCTTAGCTAACTGCCAATGGCTGACGATACGTCTGGCAGCCTCTAATGCCGAAGACCCTTTCACAACTTCGATACGAGCGTAATTATCCGCTTCAAAAGTCACATCAGCCGCTCTTAAAGATGCATCACTACCAGGGATCTGCTGGGCACCAAACAAAGGACTCCCGCCGACCTCAGCATAAGAAAACTCAGGGATAAATTGACTCATATGCTGTATCGATTTTAAGGTGCGCTCAACTAATGCTGGTTGAGACCAACCTGAGGTTAATTTTCGTTGCAAATAATCGGGTAGATTTGGCTGTGAAGACCCAGCAGCAGAAGATACCAAGCCATCTTTAAACAAAGTGATCTCTTCGGTCATACCATGCAATTGAAACACCCCATCAGCATAGGGCGTTAACTGCGCCATCCCTTGTGGAGTGCCTCTTGGACCGTGGAATATGACTTCCGGCCACTGTTGATAACAACGAGGCCAATGCGTCACATACGCCGCTTTAAACTCCACCAAACGTTGCCGAGAGTGAGCGGTTAGATCGTCTATTTTTCCCGTCTGATAACCACAAGCATTGATAAGATAAT
>SLFB01000019.1 GCA_007124475.1 Vibrio sp.
ATGACCCTTTTAAGCCGAGGGTCACCTAGCCAACTGACGTTGTTAGTGAACCTCTTTGTTCACACAAAATATAGCCAATCGCACCTTTTTGCGGTTGGCTTTTTTTTACGTTGTTTTTCTTATCCACGATCAACGCTCTCAGCCTGATTGACGCATTTATCATAACAACTAGGCACTCTTGGGCACACTGCGCCACGTGAGCAGATTAATCTGGCTTGATTATCAATCCCACGCTCGATCCAATGAATATTGAGAATCTTTGCAATCGTCAGCAGATCTTTTTTGATGTGTCTCGGGATAGTTGTTGACCCACCCTGTTGAACACAAGATGCTTTAAGCTCTTCGGCAATCGAGCGGGCATCGCCTCCTTGAGCATCAATTGCAGGGTTGAGGTCAATGCCTGCACAGAGAACGCGGTTATTACCGGCTGCATCGTGCATATTCATCGATTCACAGCAGTAAATACGAGGTTCATCACCGACGTTCAAAATAGAAATTTGTGCCGAGCTGCCCGCTTGAGGTTCCGCTAAGCGTCTAAAAACCGCCCAATGTTGACAAGGGTCATGAACTTTACGCATGTTTCCCCAAGGCAGGGGAATACCATTACCACGATACACCGCTTTGAGTTTTCCTTCGCCATAGGCATCAAAGTAGTGCCAATGAGGGTAGGGAGAAACGACGGTCATACGGCGCATGGCAACAGAGGGAGACACTCCCGCTTTTTGATGTACGGAGATTTCATAACCATTGCGATCCAATAGTTGGCGAAAGGGAACCTTAGGGCAAAGTAGAGCGCCAGCAAAAAAGCTCGATTCAAAATCACGCCATGCTTGTAAAATATCTTGTGAATTAAGCGGTGAAGTGGGTTGAATGTGACTGTTGTCATCCCAGCCATGCGTATGGCCGACAGAAAGAACACTTTTCAGCCCTTCTTTGCGATGCAATACGCTGTGGCCTATGTAGACGGCTAGATCGTATTTTAATCGAGTGGGGTATTGTTTTAATATTTCGTTCAGATAAATATGGCCAGGAGGTTCAAAAAAAGAAGTGACTAATTGCTTGGCACTCATGCCTAATTCATCCACGACATCATGAGGTGTACGATTTACCCAGCGGATAGTAAAACCGACACTTCTCGCCATATCCAGCAAATCTTCGACTGCTAAATTCAAGCGTTTTAAACCAATATCTTCTGCCGCTCGCTCTAAATCAGGAAAATGATTTTGTAAACTTTCTTGATGGGCACGGATCAGTAAATGAGCAAACTGCCGACCAGTAATCCCGGTTTGTGATAGCATCTCAGGAATTGCTATTTGTAAAATATCATTCGAAAACAGAAAACTAGGTTCCAAAGCCATACCACTAATGCCCCCTCGGTTGCCTTTATTGGGGGTGATATCTGCCTGCTCTGGTTCGTCGTCTAAAAACCAACGTGGATCTTTTTGAAATACCTCAGCGATGACCTCTAGCATATCAACGCTAGGGACTCGCTTACCGCGCTCAATCATAGATAGATAAGATACCGATGGTGCGTATTCAGGATTAACCCGTATGCAACGAGCTGATAAGTCTTCCATGGTTAAATGGTTGCGCTTACGTAGGTTTCGCACTTTAGTGCCTAAAAAATGTGACTGTCTGACGAGGCTTTTCGATATGGTCATTTTGTAAAATTCACATTGTAAAATTTTTGTTGTGAAATTGTAGTAAAAAATCCGCTAGTCTACAAACTAAGCCAGTCACAGAATTGAATGAAAATTAAACATCAGTTTTAAGTAATGGCTCTAGGACGTAAGAGAATAAATAGTTATCCACGAGGGAACGACAATGAATATGCTGACATTCGATAAGACTAACATTCAATCAACTCAACACCCGTTTATCGCTGAAGCTGTCTTCGCCGTGGAGACAACGAAAGCTGAACAAGACAGTGAAAAACAAGCGAAAGCGAAACAATTGCTTGATCGTTTATTTCCATTAGCAGAAGGCTCTCACCAAGACGTTACTAGCTATGTGATTGATTATCATCATATATTGGCATATTTTAAAGATGGGCGTCGTAGTGGGTTACAGCAACCAAAGCAGTTTGTTGCTTACATGGGCAGCAAAGAACAACCTTGTGCTATTGTGTTTCGTGAAGGTGATGGTAGCCATGTTGAGTTACAACTAGGTTGCTCGCAAGGCACTGGATGCGTGGAATTGGTCAATATAGATGATATTCAGTTGGAGTCCTGTACTCGCTTTGAACCACAGCATGGCTTTGAATCATCACCTCATGATTACGCTAGTACCGCGATTCGTCACTGGCTCAGTTTATTGAAGACTAGTGGCAATGGTAAAGCTTATGCCAGTTGTGAAGATAAAGAATACACAGCGAAAAATGGTCAAGATTACACTCTGAGTTACGCATTTACGGTATAAAACGTATGGTTTTTTATTAGTAGAGTCTGTTGAACTTTCGAATTCAATTTAAGCGCGAAAGGTCAACAGACCCTAGAATCAGTATAACGACCAAATGGTTTACCCGTTTCATCCATTAAAGTGGCATAACCCGATTCCTGCCTAGAGATTTTGCTTGGTAGAGCATTTCGTCGGCGCGGTTGACTAAGCTGTCTACGGTTTCAAAATGTTGGTATTCAGCAACGCCAAAAGAGGCGGTTATGTGGCTGATTTGTTCTCCAGAACGTCGATCGCGCAGTGAAACCTTTTCTATTGAGCGGCGGAGAGATTCAGCAAATTGGCGTGCACTGCGTAGTGGTATCGTTGGCAAAATAATCATAAATTCTTCCCCACCAAAACGATAGGCGTTGGTACCGTTACGACAATGTCCCTTGATACGTCTTGCCAGAGACTTTAGTACAGAGTCCCCAAAAAGATGACCGTAGTCGTCGTTGTAAGACTTAAAGTGATCAATATCGATAACGATAATACTGAATGCTTGCTGTGTTTGTAGCATCGCTAACAGATCATTATTACAGGCTCGGCGATTATATAAACCCGTCAACGAATCAAAAAGAGCTTCTTGCTGTACGGCAGCCAGTTGTGTTTTGAGTTTGGTTATTTCATCACAGGCAAGTTTGAGTTGGTTGTTTAAAAAGCGCGTTGAGTGGCGGATTTCACGCGATTCACTGACTAAGTGACGGATAACTTGCATTACTTCTTCGACACTTAGACTTTCTTTTTCTACCCTTTCTAGGTTAGCAAAACTGTTATCGACGATCTTTTCAAATGCTTGTGTGTCGCTTAGGGTGTCAGACATTGAGCTGGCAACTTCATTGACTAGAATTTCAATGTTAGTCCGCAAGTCTTGTACCGTGGTTTCTGCTTTAGATGCAATAAAATTTTTATATAACACTTCACCTGAGCTTGGTGGAAAGAGCCCAAAACTGTCTAACACCGCATCCATCTCTTCCGTCAACTGGGGGATAGCGTTATCGACATAGGTATACCAAAGTGCGTAATTAGCTGGGGTCGCGGCTACATGATGTTTGACCATAAGCGGGACGGCTTTTTTGAGATTTTCAGTCGATTTTTTAAATATTTTATCAGGCATATTGCCACCAGTGTGTTACTTAGAATATTCAAGATATACCCTTCCACCTTGAAGCTACAGGGGTGTTGGCTACGTTCGTTCACCCCAATCACATAGTTTGTCTATGCTCATGGGGATGTACTCACTTGCCGCCTACCTGCAACTCCAAGTTGTTTGGGTATACCTTTACTGCTTGTTGATGTAGCTTCAAGTCAGAAGACATCAGAACTATTAGCTCGATGGACTAACATTCTGCGATTCAAGTTGCTTCGCCCCTCTTAACATGGCTTCAATCAACTCGGTGGCATTGAATTTTTCTAACGCTTCATGGGCCCCGACTTGACGAGCGCGATCAACGCATATTTCACTGGATAATGAGGTATGCAAAATACAATAAGCGTGACTTAATCTCGGGTCATTTTGCACTTCAAATGCCAGCTCATAGCCATCGAGTCCCGGCATCTCAATATCACTGACTAAGAGATCAATCGCTTTATGTTCATCTGCTTGACGACGCATTAGCTCAATAGCCTCTAGGCCGTTTTTACAAATCTGATAAGCAATGTTGATCCTGTCTAACGCGTCAGCTAATTGTTTACGAGCGATAGATGAATCATCCACTAACAAAATATTCAATGGCTTCAAACGCTCACGCTCAATATCAGTCAGCATAGGTACTTTGGTTGACTCATATTGTGGGTAGATTTTAGACAGCAATAATTCAACATCTAAAAGCTGGACAATACGGTCTTGGTAACGAGTGATACCAGTAACAAATACATTATTGCCAGCACTGCTGGGTGCCGATTCGATAGCGCGCCAGTCACATTCAATGATTTTCTCAATCCCACGCACCATAAAGGCCACCACAGTACGCAGACAATCGGTGACAATTAAATAGCATTGCTTATATTCCTGAGAATTGATCGGTCGAAAACCTATAGCCGCTGCCATATCAATCACTGGCACGGTTAAATTACGAATGGTCACCGTACCAATAACATGGTGATGAGAATATGGAATTTGTGTCATCGGTAAATAAGGCACAATCTCGCGGACTTTTAACGTACCAATGGCAAACAGCTGCTGCTGTGCATTGAGGGTAAACATCAACATTCCTTGTGACTGATTTGCTTTACTGATGGTTTTGGCCATAACACATTACTCAAGAATAAATACACTACACCCTCTATAGTAACTGAAAAACAGCGTTTGGTAATCTTATTGACCGCTTTTCCTGATCCTAAACAATGGAAAGGATGCAT
>SLFB01000025.1 GCA_007124475.1 Vibrio sp.
TATCAAATGATATTATGTTAATGGAAAGCACATTAGTTATATAACTCTTCATAACCAAACCATTAAATAGCAATTGACAGTGTTAATATTAACTAACCATAAAACTATCCTAATCAGAAGTTAAGTAAGCCACTTAATCAAGCTAATAAAGCATCACGTATAGTGAGAAAGTAGACTTTTAGCGTCTGTCGTTTTTGCACCATTCCTAGCCGTCATTTGATTGATATATAAGTAATTTTGAATTCAAGTTAGATATATGTTATAAAATGATAGCAATATTTAAAGTTCAATAGACCTAAACAAGATCAACCCTAAAGGAGTAGAACGTTGAATTCCCGTTCATTTAAAAACTCATCAGAAAATTCTAATACGATGACTAAACCCTTATTATATGGAACATTAAGTCTTATTGGTGCGCTGTCATTATCAGCTTGCTCAACCACCTCTACACCATCACTTTCTGCTCAATTATCAATTCCTGAAAATGCCGTCATTGCCCACCGCGGTGATTCTTATAATGCCCCTGAAGCAACTCTACCTGCTTATCAACTTGCCTGTGAATTTGGCGCTGACTATCTCGAAGTTGATCTACAGCGTAGTAAAGACGGTGTGCTAATTGCAGTACACGACAACAACTTACGCAACAAAACCAATATTGCCGATGTATATCCTGAACGTGCAGACAGTCCGGTAAGCAGCTTCACTTGGGATGAGCTGGAAAAACTAGATGCTGGTTCTTGGTTCAATAAGGCTTACCCAGAACGTGCCCGCGAAAGCTATCGTGGCTTACAGCTCATGACATTAGATCAAGTTAGAGAAGTGGCTGAAAACTGCCCCCATCAACCCGGTCTCTATATCGAAACGAAGTTACCGGAACTTTTTCCTGGCATTGAAGCGGATCTCAGAGCTAACCTAGCCACACACGGCTGGTTAGATGACAACATGCAAGGCAAAGTTATTTTACAAACCTTTGAAAAAGACAGCCTGGTTCAATTGCATGCTGAAATGCCTAATACCCCCAAAGTTCTCCTTCTTTGGACTGGCGATGGTTATATTGATATGAAACCAACGGAGCCGAAACAGGATCATGAAAGCTGGGCTGATTACTATGCTCGAGTTCAAGTTGCATCTCCAGCGGCTTACGAAGAGTGGGTAGATTTCGCTAAAAACAACGGCGCTATCGGCGTTGGACCTTCAGGGACTCAAGCTAATTTTGATGACTCATGGTCAAGTAATTTTAGCTATATGGATCTAGCCAAGCCTTGGATGGTTTAAATGAATCAACAAAAAGGGTTGGTGACTCATATCTATACTTTAGATGATGCTGAAGATCTTATCCGCTATCGCGACCGTGGTGTGACGGGCTTTTTCACTAATCGTCCTAATTTAGCGGTTGAAACGTTAACCGGCCGTCCAGCAAAAGATGTTGAAGCGACCTTAATTAAACTGGGCTACTAAATCTTAGTCCGCTGAACAGTGTCTTAATAGTGACTTGCACTATGATCAATAGCTTTTCAGGCGACAGAACTTAGTAAAAATCCCGTTTAATAACGGGATTTTTTATATCAACAAATCAACTTGCGCGACATTAATCACTCATCGCTTTATCTGTTAACGCGCTATAACGCGAGGAAACTGCTGGGCAATATCGGTAAATATGCCATCAACCCCCCAATTAAAAAGCTGATTAGCTCTTAATAAACTATTCACGGTATATACGTTAACTTTATAGCCTTTGGCTTTAAAAGCTGCCACATGCTCACGCGTCAAACCTTCATCTTGTGGATGAATGTATTCAGCTTGACAAGCTTGAAGCATAGACTCCCAATCTTCCCATAATGTCTCTTTGGTAAATAAACAAGCCGTTGGATACTGGGGCGCGCGCTTTTTGAACTCGTAGAGAGCAAGATGGTTAAAACTAGAAATAATAACTTTTCTATCACTATCAAGTTGTTTCAAGCCTTCAATAACACCATCAATTAACTTAAGTGTTTTTTGCCAACCGGCCGTGCAGGATTTGATCTCTATATTCGCGTCTAATTTCAGTTCATTGAGTAAAGCAATAAACTGATGAAAAGTGGGGATAGGTTCACCAGCAAACGGTTCTGCAAACCAGCTACCTGCATCGATTTGGGTTAAATCTTGTTGAGTTAAATCGTATAAACTACCGCTACGGTTGGTACAACGATCCAGCGTGTCATCATGGGACATCACTAGCGTGTCGTCTCCTAAAATATCTACATCGCACTCTAACCATTGTATGTTGTGGCTATGACAAAGACGAAAAGCAGCTAGGGTATTTTCAGGGGCTAATGATGACATACCACGATGGGCAAAAATTGTTTTCATTTTCAATCAACTCTCAGTAATTGTGGCGTATTGAGCAGATAAAATTGCTCGTTCGAGCTCAAGCGCACTATACCGTAGTCAAGTTACAAGCAATATAGATCAATGTTAAGAAGTGTGATTAAAAATTAAAAATACCACAATCGTCGCCATCACAATGGCTTATACCCAAACAACTTGACGTTGCAGATAGACGGCAAGTGAGTTCATCGCCATGAACATAGGCAAACGATATGATGGAATGAACGGTCGGAAGGCTATCATAGGTCAATGAAATAGCCCCAATCACCAATATCACTATGCTCATGGGGCTTTATTTACCAGTAACCTTGTTAAGTCATCAGCAAACTAAAAAGAGGGAAGATCCTTACTCAACCGTGACGGCCTTAGCTAGGTTACGTGGTTGATCCACATCCGTTCCTTTGATCAAGGCGACGTGATAAGACAATAACTGCATCGGAATCGTGTAATAGATCGGCGCGGTAATGGTACTCACTGATGGCATGGTGATGATCTTCATGGTTGCATCTTCAGCAAAACCGGCTTCTTGATCAGCAAATACGTACAACAGGCCACCACGCGCTCGCACTTCTTCGATGTTTGATTTAAGCTTTTCAAGTAAATCATTACTTGGAGCGACAACAACGACGGGCATATCAGCATCAATCAGCGCGAGTGGTCCATGCTTTAACTCACCTGCCGCATAAGCTTCAGCATGAATGTAAGAGATTTCTTTCAGTTTTAATGAGGCTTCAACGGCAATAGGATAAAACTCACCACGACCTAAAAATAGTGTGTGGTGTTTATCGGCAAACTCTTCAGCAATCACTTCGATCTGTTTTTCACAGCTTAATGCTTGCTCTATTTGTCTTGGTAAGGCATGCAGCGCTTGAACAATTTCCGCTTCTAACGCGCGATCTATCACCTGCTTTTGTTTACCCAATGCGGTCACTAGCATGAGTAGAGCAGCGAGTTGAGTAGTAAAAGCTTTGGTTGATGCAACGCCAATCTCTGTGCCAGCACGGGTCATAAAGGCAAAATCAGACTCACGAACTAAAGATGAACCCGCAACGTTACAAATCGTCATCGCTGCCATGTAGCCTTTCTCTTTCGCAAGACGCAATGCGGCTAAAGTATCTGCTGTTTCACCGGATTGCGATAACGTAATTAACAGGCTATTGGGACGAGTGACAAATTTACGGTAACGAAACTCAGAGGCGATTTCCACATCACAGCTCACCCCTGATAATGCTTCAAACCAATAACGGGCGGTCATGCCTGCATTATATGACGTACCACAGGCTACTATTTGAATGTGCTCAACTTGGGCTAGAATTTCTGCAGCATTAACGCCAATGCTCTCGGTGATCACGCTATCGTGAGTGATGCGCCCTTCCATTGTATTGATCAGTGCTGTGGGTTGCTCGAAAATTTCTTTTTGCATAAAGTGACGAAACTTGCCTTTGTCTCCAGCGTCGTGTTCAGCATTCGACTCAATCACTTCACGCATTACTGGCTCGCCATTGGCCGCAAAAACATTCACCTCACGACGAGTCACTTCAGCAACATCGCCCTCTTCTAAAAACATAAAGCGACGAGTCACATTGAGTAATGCCAGCTGATCAGAGGCTAAGAAGTTCTCACCAACCCCTAAACCAATCACAATCGGGCTGCCTGAACGCGCGACAACAACTCGACTAGGATCGGTACTGTCCATAACGACGGTGCCATATGCTCCCTCAAGCTGTTTGACTGTTTTTTGTACCGCCTCAAGTAATGTACTTGCTGAGCGACGCTCCCATTCAACCAAATGTGCGATAACTTCAGTATCGGTTTGTGATTCAAAATGATAACCACGCTCTTGTAATTGCGCTTTGAGCCATTGGTGATTTTCAATTATGCCATTATGAACAACAGTGATCGTGCCAGATAAATGGGGATGAGCATTGATTTCTGATGGCTCACCGTGGGTTGCCCAGCGTGTATGAGCAATGCCTGTACCACCCAGCACCGCTTGTTGTTCAACCGCATCCGCTAACTCTTGGACTTTGCCAAGACGACGTACACGAGTAAGATTGTTGTCGCTGTCGACGACCGCAACACCAGCAGAATCATAGCCTCGATATTCTAAACGACGCAAACCTTCAACTAAAATTTCCGCCACATCACGTTGCGCTACAGCGCCAACAATTCCACACATTTTAATACTCCATTTATTTTGGTCTTTTTGTTATCAGTCTCGTGCGCTTTTATCGCCATTCGCTGATATACCCTTCCAACTTGAAGCTGCAGGGGTGTTGGCTACGTTCGTTCGCCCCAATCACATAGTCTATCTATGCTCATGGGGACTATGAGAGCCATCCGTGGCTCTCACCAAAGGCCAGCCTACGGCTGTTCAA
>SLFB01000088.1 GCA_007124475.1 Vibrio sp.
TCAGTGCAAGATGCTGCTGCTCAGTTGGCGGTGGATTACTTACAACCGCAAGATGGTGAGCTGATTTTAGATTGCTGCGCGGCACCTGGTGGTAAAACCGCACATATTTTAGAGCATACCCAAGAGACTGAAGTGGTAGCGATTGACAGCGATGCGACACGTTTGGAGCGAGTCTACGATAATTTAGAGCGTCTACAACTGCGCGCAGATGTGATTTGTGGCGATGCGCGTTACCCTGAAGAATGGTGGCAAGGTGAGCAGTTTGATCGTATCTTGCTGGATGCGCCATGTTCGGCCACGGGAGTGATTCGCCGTCATCCTGATATAAAATGGCTACGTCGCGCCAGTGATATTGAGGCTTTGGCTGAGCTACAGAGTGAAATTCTCGATGCAATGTGGCAGCAACTTAAAGTCGGTGGCACTTTAGTCTACGCAACGTGCTCGATTACTCCGCAAGAAAATAGTGAGCAAATTAAAGCCTTTTTAGCGCGCACGCCTCAAGCACAATTGGTTGACTCTGATCCTGAGCAGCCGGGAAGACAAATTCTACCGGGTGAGCAAGATATGGATGGCTTCTACTACGCGGTGTTACGTAAGCAAGCCTAATTATCGTCATGAGTCTCAGCGCTCTAGATCATTTCGATGACCGATGAATCCGCCATTACATTAGCAGGCGTTAACATAGAGAATAAGGTATGAAGATCATCATTCTTGGTGCTGGACAAGTGGGTGGCACATTAGCTGAAAACTTGGTGGGCGAAAATAATGACATTACCGTTGTTGATCGTAATTCTGAACGCTTACGTGAGTTACAAGATAAATACGATTTAAGAGTGGTGAATGGTCATGCTAGCCATCCGAGTGTGTTACGCGAAGCGGGCGCACAAGACGCTGACATGTTGGTGGCGGTGACCAATACTGATGAAACCAATATGGCCGCCTGCCAAGTGGCATTTACTTTGTTTAACACCCCTAATCGAGTGGCGCGCATTCGTTCTCCAGAATACCTACTAGAAAAAGAGGCACTGTTTCAATCGGGCGCGGTGCCTGTTGACCATTTGATCGCTCCAGAAGAGCTTGTGACCAGCTATATTGAGCGTTTGGTACAGTATCCTGGAGCGTTGCAGGTAGTGAGTTTTGCCGAGGAGAAAGTTAGCTTAGTAGCGGTAAAAGCCTATTATGGCGGCCCGTTAGTGGGCAATGCGTTATCGGCACTACGCGAGCATATGCCGCATATTGATACGCGCGTGGCGGCTATTTTTCGACAAGGTAGACCGATTCGACCGCAAGGTACGACGATCATTGAAGCGGATGATGAGGTCTTTTTCGTTGCGGCAAGCAACCACATCCGTGCTGTCATGAGTGAGCTACAACGGCTAGAAAAACCGTATCGGCGGATCATGATCGTTGGTGGTGGTAATATTGGCGCGAGCTTAGCCAAACGTTTAGAGCATACTTACAGTGTGAAACTTATTGAGCGTAACTATCAACGAGCGGAGCAATTGTCTGAACAACTGGAAAATACCATTGTATTTTGTGGTGATGCCGCGGATCAAGAGTTGTTATCAGAAGAAAACATCGATCAAGTGGATGTCTTTATTGCCCTGACCAACGAAGATGAAACCAACATCATGTCTGCCATGTTAGCAAAACGCATGGGAGCGAAAAAAGTCATGGTGTTGATTCAGCGTAGTGCTTATGTTGACTTAGTACAGGGAGGCGTGATTGATGTGGCCATCTCGCCTCAACAAGCGACTATCTCGGCGTTATTGACCCATGTGCGTCGTGCCGACATTGTTAACGTTTCATCTTTACGACGCGGTGCTGCGGAAGCGATTGAAGCGGTTGCTCACGGTGATGAAACCACCTCTAAAGTGGTTGGACGCACGGTGGGAGACATACGTTTACCTCCGGGGACGACCATTGGAGCGATTGTTCGTGGTGAAGAGGTGCTGATCGCCCATGATCGCACCGTTATCGAACAAGATGATCACGTAGTGATGTTCTTAGTGGATAAAAAATACGTGCCTGACGTGGAAAGCTTATTCCAGCCAAGCCCTTTCTTTTTATAACTCTTCTTTCTGTAACCATAGGTAATGGCGTTATGTTGAATATACGCCCGATTTTATTTGTTGTCGGTGTAGTGCTCTCAAAATTAGCGCTGTTTATGTATGTACCGACTCTAGTCGCTTTTTTTAGTGGTACGGAAGGTTTTCTTGATTTTGCCCAAGCCTTAGTGATCACCCATATCGCCGCTTTTCTCTGCTTAAGTATTGGCCGTACGGCCCAATTTCGTTTGAACGTGCGCGATATGTTTTTGATCACGAGTTTGGTGTGGACGATTGCCAGTGCCTTTGCGGCATTACCTTTTGTATTTATCAATCATATTAGTTTCACCGATGCTTATTTTGAAACCATGTCCGGCCTCACGACGACCGGTTCAACCGTACTCAGTGGTTTGGACTCGATGGCTCCGAGTATTTTACTGTGGCGCTCGATTTTACAATGGTTAGGTGGTGTCGGTTTTATCGTGATGGCGGTAGCGGTATTGCCAATGCTTAATGTTGGTGGAATGCGCTTGTTCCAAACCGAATCATCGGATTGGTCTGATAAAAGTAGTCCTCGCGCTAAAACGGTAGCAAAAAATATTGTTGGCGTTTACTTGATATTAACCGGCCTGTGTATCCTCGGTTATTTATTGACGGGGATGGGGTGGTTTGATGCGGTTAACCATGGGTTCACCACCTTATCCACCGGTGGTTATTCAACCTCTGATGGCTCAATGAATCACTTTTCTCATGGCGCACATTGGGTGGCGATCCTATTTATGTTTTTGGGCGGTTTGCCGTTTTTATTGTTTATTTCTGCTATGCATAAACGCAGCTTACAAGTATTAGTAAAAGATGCTCAAGTGGGGGGCTTTTTCCGATTATTTATCATCACCAGTTTGGTGATTACCCTATGGCTAACGATACATAATGATTACTCATTATTCGATGCAATGCGCATTGCGATGTTCAATATTGTCTCTGTGGTGACGACGACCGGGTTTGGGCTGGACGACTTTACCGCTTGGGGAGCTTTGCCGACCACCTTATTTGTTTTTTTGCTGATGGCGGGCGCTTGTTCAGGCTCTACTTCAGGTGGGTTTAAAATCTTTCGTTTTCAGATTGGCTTTGCTTTGCTTAAGCAGCAAATGATGAAGCTGATTCATCCATCGGGTGTTTTTGTGCAACGTTATAATCAGCGGCCGGTAAATGAAGATATTGTGCGCTCAGTGGTCGCCTTTGGACTGGCGTTCTTTTTGACGATTATTGTTATTGCGGGTTCGTTATCAGCGATGGGATTAGATACGGTAACCAGTATTTCAGGAGCGATCACGGCAGTGGCTAACGTTGGCCCTGGTATGGGGAGCGTGATTGGTCCAAGTGGTAATTTCGCCCCGTTACCGGATGCAGCAAAGTGGCTGCTCAGTATTGGTATGCTGATGGGGCGATTGGAAATATTGACGATTTTAGTACTGTTTTCCCCTGCTTTTTGGCGCCGTTAAACGAGGAAAACACGCCTCGATAAAGCTTACCAAGCCGCCGGAACATAGTAATAAATAGCCAAAAAGTGGCAAGCGCAGCCAACTAAAACAAACAGATGCCAAATCGCATGATGGTAAGGAATGCGTTTAGCCACATAAAAAATAACCCCTAATGAATAAATCAGTCCGCCTAATGCTAACAGCAATAAGCCCCCTAAAGGCAAGGTAACGCTGAGCTGATAGATGACGATCAAGGATAGCCAGCCCATGGCTAAGTAACTGAAAAGAGAAAAGCGCTTAAAGCGTTGCATAAACACTACTTTCATTATGATGCCAGCGATGGCAATCGACCAAATAACCGCCATCAATGTAATGGCTAACGGTGTGCGTAAACTGACCAACAAAAACGGCGTATAACTACCTGCAATCAATAGATAAATGGCGCAGTGGTCAAATACTTTTAGTCCCTGTTTGAGTTTTTGATCAGAAACCGCATGGTATAGCGTTGACGCCAGAAAGAGGACAATCATGCTACTGCCATACAAGGCCATACTGGTGACGGTTAATGAGTCAGCATTGCTGGTTAATGATTGATTAAGAAGTAAAATTAAGCCAGCAATCCCCATAACTAAACCAAGGCCATGGCTGAGAGTATTGGCAATCTCTTCTTTATGGGGATAGGTTGATGTCGACATAATAATGACCCAATGAATGATGGTTGAACGTGATTATGACACATTAAGCTTACAGTTGTAAGTTGAAATTTGTGGGTAAAAATGTTGGTTAACTATCGATCAATGGCGAACTTGGTGCTAATCTAATTATGATATGCAAACATATCGTCATCCCTAAATAATTATTTGGATTGGCACTGCCAGAAATGAGCCACCTTTTAATTGTATTGGTTAAAAATTAACTCATAATTATTTAGGTTATCCCATTGGCAATGGATATGCCTGACAGTTAGGTAAGTTAATGCGCCCAACAACAGTCAGGTTTTCGCACACCAACCGTAGTGCGATGCGCCGCCGCAGTGGTTTTACTACCGCTTTGGCTGCAAAAAAAATCGCGTCTGCTCCGACTCTTGTCGAAAAAAGTGCGTTTATCGCATCGAATGAAACAAAAGTGGTTCAGGCCGCTTAAGTCAAAAAGCGCAGCGTATTTTCTGCGCTTTTTTTTGTCTATTTATTCCCTTTACTTCCCGTCTGCAAA
>SLFB01000310.1 GCA_007124475.1 Vibrio sp.
ACAAACGCTGCCCGAAGGGTTCGGCTAAAAGTGTTTTACTCTTTGTTGAGAGGTCTTTTGCCTAGAATACTAGGCTACAAACCTCTCGCCGCGATTAAAACACTTTTATCTCGAACAAAATTTAACCGCGAAAGATAAACAGACCCTAATAAGTATAGACTGAATTAGACCTTACCGAGATCTGGATAATAAAAAAGCCAAAGTGGCTAAACGCAACTTTGGCTTGTTTATTATCGAGCAGATTCGTCTATGGACGCGGCACAAAACCAACCGCTTGGTAGACTTGCTGTAAGGTTTTCGCTGCCCGAGCAGAGGCTTTTTCGGCGCCAGCTTTCATGACTGAGTCGAGATAGGCTCTATCTTCACGAATTCGACGATATTCACTTTGCACTGGCTCCAACATTGCCACTACTGCTTCGCCCACATCCTTTTTAAACGGACCATACATTTCCATTCCTTGATACTGGGCTTCAATGTCAGCAAAGGTTTTACCGGTAGCGGCTGAATATAAGCTCATTAGATTGGAAATACCGGCTTTGTGTTCGGTATCAAAGGCAATGCGTGGCGGCGTTTCGGTGTCAGTTTGCGCTTTGTTAATCTTCTTAATAATCGATTTAGGATCTTCCAATAAGGTAATGACATTTTTCCGATTATCATCAGATTTAGACATTTTCTTAGTCGCATCTTGCAGGCTCATAACACGCGCATTCACTTGCGGAATATAAGGCTCGGGAATAGTAAACACTGGGTTTTCTGGGCTATAGATATTATTAAAACGGGTAGCGATATCACGCGCCAGTTCCAGATGCTGTTTTTGATCGCTGCCAACGGGTACTTGATGAGCGCCATAAAGCAAAATATCTGCCGCCATTAAAACAGGGTAATCAAATAATCCGGCATTGATGTCATTCGCATAACGAGCAGACTTATCTTTAAACTGAGTCATACGGCTCAGCTCACCCATTTGTGTGTAGCAGTTCAGTATCCAGCCCAATTGAGTATGCTCTGGCACATGAGATTGGATAAATAAGGTACTTTTTTGTGGATCCACTCCCACCGCAAGGCAAATGGCCAGCGCATCTAATGTCGCTTGATATAAAGCTTTTGGGTCTTGCCGTACGGTAATTGCATGCAGGTCGACGACACAGTACTGGCAGTCATAATCATCTTGCATCTGTTGCCACTGACGCAGAGCACCCAAATAGTTACCAATGCTGAGTTCACCTGACGGTTGAACACCACTCAATACGATGGGCTTGCTCATGAGTATAGTTTCCTTGTGAATAAAGATGAGAAAAGACGAATAAAGCAACAAAAACTGCGTTTGTGGTTATACTCTTCCTAATTAAAGCAGCAGAGATATTGGCTAGGCTCGCCCCAATCATAGAACCTGTCTATGCTCATGGGGATGAACGCACTAGCCGCCTGCCTAGAACTCCAAGTGGTTAGGGTATCGCAAACGCAGTTTAGCAGTGTACTGATTGAGAAGTAATTTACCAGAGTTAAGCGGCAATTTTTACGCGTAAACCATGACAACATCCAGTAACTGAGCAATATCATCCGCCACGACATCCGGATTAACATTGGCGATAGGCTCACCATGATTGTAACCATAGGTTAAACCAAAGGACGCGCAGCCAGCATTATGAGCCGCTAGGATATCGTTTTTCGAATCTCCCACCATCAACATTTGCTCTGGGCTAAGTTGGTATTTATTAACTAGCCAATTCAGTGCCATAGGATCAGGTTTTTTCTGGCTGAAAGTATCTCCGCCTATCACATCACTAAACCATTCTGTCAGACCATGTTGAGCTAATACATCAGGGACAAATTGACTGGGCTTATTCGTGACTAATGCTAGGATAAATCCCGCTTGATGCAATTGGCTTAACGTCTGCTTAACATTGGGGTACAGGTGACTTAAACGATGACCAGTTTGCGCATAATAAGTATCAAATAACGTACGGGCTTGCTGACGCAGCGATGGACTTAAATCGGGGGTAATATCCAAACTCTGACTTAAACAACGAGCAATTAATACATCGGCACCATTGCCAACATAATCACGCACTTGTGCTTCGCTTACCGAGGGGTAACCCAATTCACGAACCGCTTGATCTGCTGCTATCGCTAAATCAGGCACGCTATCAAGCAAGGTGCCATCAAGATCAAAAGCAATTAATTTTATCGCTTGCAAAACTCTATCCTATTGGTAATTTCTCAGCTACTCAGCTAACAGAGCGTAACGCTTCAGTAGTGGGAAATGATAAATAATGGGGTTATTTACGCAGTTCAACGCTGGCTAGTTCACTACGCATCGCATCAATCACTGCTTTATAATCTGGCTGACCAAATATCGCTGAACCAGCAACGAACATATCGGCTCCAGCTTGGGCGATTTCACGAATGTTATCTACCTTTACGCCACCATCAATTTCTAAACGAATTTGACGCCCACTTTGCGTGATCCGCTCACGAACCGCATGCAGTTTATCTAAGGTATGTGGAATGAAAGATTGACCACCAAAACCAGGGTTCACTGACATTAATAGAATTAAATCTACTTTATCCATAATGTAATCAAGATGACTTAATGGCGTCGCAGGGTTTAACACTACCCCAGCCTGGCAACCATGTTCTTTGATTAATTGTAAGGTGCGATCAACATGCTTTGACGCTTCAACATGGAAAGTGATCATTGAAGCGCCAGCGTTAGCAAAATCAGGAATAATTCTATCCACTGGCTCCACCATCAAATGAACATCAATCGGAGCGGTAATGCCATAATCACGCAATGCTTTACAAATGGGTGCGCCAAAGGTCAGGTTAGGCACATAGTGGTTGTCCATCACATCAAAATGAATCACATCTGCACCAGCGCTAAGCACTTTTTCAACATCTTCGCCAAGGCGGGCAAAATCTGCAGAGAGAATTGATGGAGCAATAAGAAAATCTTTCATACCTAACCTCTTCGGTGATAGAACATAGCAAACAAAATCTACTCAGCATTCTAACCTAGCGGGAAAAAAGATCCTAACTTGAAAATATGACTAAAGTTGATTGCAGCCAACACTGTGGCTGCTTCAGACAGGGAAGGTAATTACATGAGCTTGGGCGAAAATAATGCCAATAATTCATCCACTTTATTGCGCCCCGCACCATTGCGACTAATCGTACGCTTGACTTTGACAACGTTGAGCTTAGCACCATGGTATAGACGACGAGTTAAAATCGTATCATGGTTCGAAATTAGCACAGGGATCCCTCGCTCTTGAGCGGTCTTCTCAGCAATATCAGCTAAGGCCGCCTGATCATCAAGAGAGAAACCATTACCAGCATAAGCGGTAAAATTAGCGGTATTCGATAATGGTGCGTAAGGTGGATCACAATAAATAGCACTGGAAGGCATCGCTAATTCAAAGGTTTGCGGATAACTGGCACAAATAAACGTGGCACGTTGTGCTTTTTGAGCAAAAAACTCCAACTCTGCCTCTGGAAAATAAGGCTTTTTATACGAGCCAAATGGCACATTAAAACCGCCTTTTTTGTTATAACGACATAACCCGTTAAAACCAAAACGGTTCATGTATAAAAAGGCTAGCGAACGATACATCACATCATCGCAATCATTGAACTGTTTACGAATATCCAGATAAACTTCTTTGCGATTATTGTCAGGCGTAAACCAGCGCTTAGCCTCATCAATGTATTCTTGCGGGCGATATTTCAATAAATTATAGAGATTGATTAAGTCGGGATTAATATCCGCCAACAAATAATGTTCAAAATCACTATTGAGAAAGATTGACCCAGCACCGACAAAAGGCTCCACTAACTGGCTGGCAGGTGGAAGATGGCGTTGGATCTCTTCGACTAGGCCAAACTTACCCCCAGCCCATTTCAAAAAGGCACGCTGCTTTTTCATCTACTGCTCTAATCAATCACCAAAAAATAAGGGAGCGGAATGTAACATATTTTCCGTTGAATCTCAGCGTTATTTCGCTCGCTCTATCTCACGCTGTACTTGACTGAGAGATTTTGCCCAAGGTCCTAGTGACTGAACCGCCGCTGGCAAGGTTGCGATCGCATCACGTGCTAGTTGAATCGTTGGAAAGTTTTGATAAGTGACAATATACCAATCCACTTCATCACGTATGGTAGGATAAACATAAATCGAGTCACTCAACCCATAGCGATCAAGAAAGTTCTGTACTTCTGGCAATGAGTTAACAGCCGCAAGCTGCAAGGTGTAACTCCTTGGCGACATCGCCATGAGCTCATCACGGGTAAAAGAGAAATGAATATCAGGTTGACTGACTGGTTCTTGTTGTTTCGGCAGCGTTGACTCTGGTAATGGGCCGCTGTCTAGTAAAGCGTCAACTACATCTGAGGTGATTACCACGCGCTGTTGCGCGGTGTCTAACGAACCAACCGTTTCTGTGGTATCAATCACTTTCGGCGGCAAAGCAAGCACGTCATCTGCCATAGCGGAAGCCATCGCGCTAGAAGATTGCACCGCGACATTTTGATAATGAGGGGCGGAAGAATTAATCGGTGCTATCGTAGGAATCGCGGTTTGTGCTGACGGTTGCTCAATCATAACGGTTGGTTGCGCAGGAGATGGCTGAGACCACAGCCACCAATAGCCTCCGGCAATCACTAGCGTAATCACGCCAACAACCGTCGCAATTTGCAACGGAGAACCAACAATCGAGCGAATCACCACTCTTTTTTCCTGTTTGAGATCAATCAGTGCCATAATTTCACCTGGCAGTAAGGCGACTTTTTTGTAAGCATACCGTGTGGGACGCTCACGCTGCGGCTCGACATAACGCATCACTCGCTGCTCAAACAACCGATCCGCTTCATATTGCGATAATGGTTCAATTTCCAGCTCAATCGGTTTATGTTCTTGCCCATAGGTTAAGCGAGTCAGTAACGCATCTAAGCCATTAGCCTGAGAAAAAAGCACCACATTAATGGTCCAATTCGGGCAAGATTGCGCCTCAAGCACCCACATCCATAGTTCCGATAACAAATTGTCCGATAATAGGTGAGCATCATCAATCACAATTACAAGATCACAAGATGCCTGCTGACTAACCTGAAAACAAAAACTATCGACCAAGGCATCGTGGGCATTAAATCGAGGTTCAGGCAGTAATTGATTAAGAATAACCTGCCGACGTTGCTCATCGGTTTGATTAGGATGACACAAGAGTAAAGATTGATTTTTATCTGTTGCCCAATGCTCTAAATAACGCTGAGCTAACCATGATTTCCCTGCACCTAAACTGCCATAAACGTTCACAAAATTAGAACCAAAACGAGTCAGTAGTTGTAATCGTTCTAGCAATTCAGTTTGTGAGTCCAGTTCTAATTCATGCTCAATACTCATTGACGTTCCTATTGGCCTGCAGTTTAGCTAACGATACTCTCTATACTAGGATAACGTAAGGAGAGTATTATGCTCAATCTTTACTCATACAGAGGAGTTAATCGGTTATTACCTATTTTATACCCAAATAACTTGGCATCAGCGAGCAGACGGCAAGGGACTTCACTCCTATCAACACAGACACAGTACATGATTAGAGTAAGCGAACCCAGTCAACACCGCCGCCGCTTCAAGTAGGAAGAGTATCGCCATCAACCATGATTATAGCTGACGACAAGCATCAATGGCTTGATTAATCACTACCGACGGTACCCCTTTCACGACTTGTGCCGAACCAATACCAGTTGGCAGCACCAAGCGCAACTCGCCCGCTAGCACTTTTTTGTCACGCATCATGTGCTTCATAAAGTCATCAAAAGTCATACTGTCTGGCGTACGTACCGGTAAATGAGCTTTAGTAAGTAAAGCATGAATACGCTGCTGCTGCTGCTCAGTAATTAATCCTTGATACTGAGCCGTCATCGCCGCCATCATGGTTCCCGCTGCAACGGCTTCACCATGCAACCAGCATCCATAACCCAATTGTGCTTCAATAGCATGACCGAAAGTATGGCCTAAATTCAGTAAAGCTCGAATTCCGGCTTCTTTCTCATCTTGCGCCACGACTTCAGCTTTAATTTGACAACAACGGGCAATCGCGTAGGACAAAGCTTGCTTATCCAATGCATAGAGAGCATCAATATTAGCTTCAAGCCAACTAAAAAAATCCGCATCATAAATAATGCCATACTTGATCACTTCAGCCATACCTGCCGCAAACTCACGGGTAGGTAAGGTTGCCAAACAGTCGGTATCTATGATGACCGCTTGAGGTTGGTAAAATGCACCAATCATGTTTTTACCAAGCGGGTGATTCACAGCCGTTTTACCACCAACCGATGAATCCACTTGAGCCAAAAGTGTCGTCGGTACTTGAATAAAATCAACGCCCCGTTGATAACAAGCCGCCGCAAATCCCACGACATCACCAATCACGCCACCGCCTAAAGCAATAATAACCACATCACGGCTATAATTGTTTTCAAGCAAAAAGCTCATAATGTCATTAAAAGTATCGAGATTTTTGTATTGCTCGCCATCGAGGAGCTCAAGCATAGAAGAGGCGCAGCCTATCTGGCTTAATGACGCTAATAACTGCTGGGAATAAAGTGGCGCGACCGTGTGGTTGGTCACCACCACCACTTTCTGTTGAGACGTAATAGGAAGTAGAGCCGGATTATTAAATAGTCCGGCACCGATTGAAATGGGATAACTACGCTCACCTAAATTGACCGTAATCCGTTCCATGGTTTGCACTCCAAAATAAAAGAACTAATTAATGTTCTTCTAGCATTTTTACGATCTGGTTGGCTACCACTTTTGCACTTTGATCGTCAGTACGCACTGTAATATCGGCAATTTCTTCATATAACGGATTGCGTTCTTCAGCAAGAGCTTCGAGTACTTCACGCGGATGATCCGTTTGTAATAAAGGTCGCTTCTTGTCACGGTTAGTGCGTGCCAGTTGTTTTTCTATCGTGGTTTCTAAATAAACAACCACGCCACGAGCAGACAAACGATTACGGTTTTCTTTACTAACCACTGAACCACCACCAGTAGCAAGAACGATCCCCTGCTGCTCGGTGAGATCATTGATCACCGCTTCCTCACGTTTACGAAAGCCTTCTTCACCTTCAACGTCAAATACCCAAGCGATATCTGCGCCGGTGCGCTCTTCAATGACAGTATCGGAATCAACAAACTCCATATGAAGTTGTTGAGCCAAGTGTCTACCAATTGTACTTTTGCCAGCGCCCATCGGGCCAACAAGAAAAATATTGCGTTTCTCAGCCATGTTTAGCAGTAATTTACAACGTTAATTCAATGACATCGCCACAAGATTCGCCAAGCTATGCTTAACGACTATCTATGCTTGTGGCACCGATTCCTCACAGATAATTCGTGATAAGACCCGAAATTATCTAGATAAGGTGGCACTAATGCAACTTTAATTTTGCTTTAACGACAATAATCACGCTAACTTACTGAATTACAACCTTAGGTGTGACAAAAATCAGCAATTCACTTTTGCCCATTTGTTGATAGTTACGTCGAAAAAGCGCACCTAATAGCGGTAGATCGCCCAATAATGGCACCTTTTCAGTAGTATTGGTGATGTTATGCTGGAAAATCCCCCCCAATACCACCGTTTCACCGTTATTAACCAGCACTTGCGTGCCAATTCGTTGCGTATGGATAGCCACTGCTTCACCAGTTCCCGTTTTAACAATATCTCCAGGGCGGTCTTGAGTGACATTTAGATCCAACACTAAACGATTATCAGGAGTAATTTGAGGCGTGACCATTAAACTCAGTACCGCTTTTTTAAACGCTACCGTTGTCGCTCCACTAGAAGATGACTCTAAATAAGGAATTTCTGTCCCTTGCTCAATATAAGCCGGCTGCTTATTGGTGGTGATTAACCGAGGACTAGAAATAATCTCCGCTTTGGATTCACGCTGCATGGCAGATAACTCTAAATCCAGCAACGTGCCAGAACCCAACTTAGCGACCTGAAAGGCAACGCTTGAAGCATTAGCAGATGTGGCACCCAGGTTAACATTAAGGAAGTTATTAATCATTTCAGCACCATCAGCAGGTTCATAAAGACCAACCTGCTCTAAATTGCTCTCAATCGAGCCGCCGACGGTATTATTACCACTTGTTTTCGTAACGCCCCAGCGAACGCCCAATTCATCCAAATTGCCTTCATTGACAGTGACGATTCGAGCTTCAATTTGTACTTGCTTTACCGGAATGTCTAGTGAGGCGATAATGTCACGAATCACTTGAATATTTTCAGGTAATTCTCTGATTAACAGTGCATTCGTTCTTTCATCTACACGAATGGCACCCCGCTCAGACAGCATATTGACTGAATCAGCGCCACCAATCATAGCCGCAATATCTGATGCCTTAGCAAAGCTAATTTTGATAATCTCCGATTTTAAATCGCCTAAAGCTTCCGTCATGCGAGCTTTTTCTAGCTGTTGCTGTTCTCGTAAATCAAGCTCAGTTTTAGGCGCGACTAAAATAACATTACCATCGACCCGTTTATCTAACCCCCTCACTTGCAAAATAATATCCAGTACTTGCTGCCAAGGAACGCCATCAAGGCGCAAGGTTAAATTACCGGTAACGGTATCTGAAACAACCAAGTTAAAGTTATTGTAGTCGGCAATAAGCTGCAACACATTGCGCACTGGGATATCTTGGAAGTTAATTGACATCAACTGAGCGTGTTGCTCTAAAACCGGAGCTGGTAAAGCCACTGCTGGTACAGATAAGGGCTTTATCGTGACCTCAATAAATGTCCCTTTGAGTTGATAGTCATAATGAAAAGGTGCGCTAATCTCTGCCAACAATACCGTGCTATCTTGCTGAAGAGATACATCAATCATTTTAACTTCAGTGGCAAAATCTTGTACATCAATAAGATAAAGCTGATCATCTTCGGCCGTAGTTTTGAGTAACTCGATTTTAAGTCCCTGATCTGTTTTATGCAGGTCAACCACGCTCGATGTTTGTGCCAGTTCGATCACAATAACGGCTTCTCGCTCTGTATTTAGGCGAAAGTCGATACCTTTAAGCTGATTAAGCTCGCCGAATGTTTGAGCATAGCTCGACTGGGCAATAATCATCACCAGAATCACACCCAATATACGTAATATGTTCACTAAACTTTGGTACATTCCGTTCATTTTTATCTCAATCCGTCTTCATTGCTAAAGTCATGTTGCGGGTATGCCAGCAGCCCAACCCATCTGGCAGTGTTTCTTCTACTAACAATTGATCATTGCTAATACGTAAAATTCGACCATTATTAAGGCCTAAATATTGCCCTCGCTTAGCACTCAAAATCATGCCATCAGGCGTTTGAATCAGCGCGGTAACCTGACCTTCTCGACTCATTACCCCCCTTAAGTTCAATTTATCTAACGGGTAACGCTCTAAATCCCCACCACCTTTTCTTGGTTTAGGCTGCCAGCATTGCGCATTACGGGCTGATTGAGTTTGACTAATCACTCCACGGGGTAAAATAAATGGATCTCTCCCTTGATGCTGTGCATAGTCAAACACTTGAAAAGCGGGAGCGAGTTCAATATCCTCTACTCCCACTTCGCGATGAACACTTATCTCCGCAAGATAATCCGTTAACACTTCTTGATTCGCTCGGCATCCAACTAACATGATTGATGACATCAGTATCCACCATAAGTAGCCATATTGATTAGTCATGATCGTACTCCGAGATTAATTGATAGGTATAAGCTCGGACCTTAAAACGTAAGGTGCTGCTTTCTTGACTGACTCTTTGCCATTCCACATCATCAAAGTTGATGATTCGCGGCAAATGAGCAATTGCGGTGGAGAAATCACCAATATGATGGTAGCTACCGGTTAACTCTATGTTTAATGGCAAACGATACAAGAAATCTTGCGTTTGTTTTTTTCCCCAGTCGATACGAGTAAAATTTAATCCACTGTTTAACCCCAGCTCATTCACTGAGGCCAATAAACTGGCTAACTCTTGCTGCACTGGTAATTGACGTAGTAATAACTCATAACGGTCACCCAAACGTTCAAATTGAGCTTGAGTTTGAGGTAACTTGGCGACTTGATGGGTTTTAATTTCTATCTGTGATTTAAGTGTTTGTTCCTGCTGTTTAAGCTCCTCTAAACGGTCTTGTTTAGGCAAGATATAACCGGCATAGCCAATGAGACTAACAACAATCATGACAACAACGATGGCTATAGATTGTGCGACCAGTGGCCACTCCATAATTTCATCGAGATCTAAATCGCGGAACTTAACCATGATTTAACGCTCCCTGATTTGACTCTAGGCCTTTAGTTGGCTGAGGGTTAAAATCAAACGACACTTTAAAGCTCTGAAATTGTTTGTTAAACCTTTGGCTACCAGCAACAATAGAGTGCATGGTTAGAGCAGAGACTTGTGCAGACTGCTCTAATTGATCGAGCATATTGGCCAAATGAGCTGTCGTGTCACTGATACCACTCACTTCCACTGTCGCTTTTTTCAGGGTGATTTTATCGATATAAACCCCATCGGGGATCTGCTCAGTCATTAAGTGCATAAGCTGGGTCGTTTTATTACGCTGCTGCTGCAAAGACTCAACTACCTCAAGTCTAGCCAGTAACGCCTGGTATTCTTTTTCAACCCCACGTAGCGAACGTAATTGCTGATCTAGTTGCCGATTATGCTGTTCAAGCAAACCAAGTCGTATATGCTGTATCTGCTGCTGACTGATAACAAACTTTCCAGCCAACCATACTCCAATGCCAGCCAGTACTAGCCCAAGAATCAGCAACTGGATAAAACGTCTCTGGTGGGCGACTCGCTGCTCTTCACGCCAAGGAAATAAATTTACGTTATGCAGCATGTCTTAACTCCAACCAATTCATGCCTCGCAATGCTAATCCGAGAGCAGTGGCATATTTTGCCTGGTCATCGAACCGTTGTTGTTTGGCTAATGAGGGCTGAAAGGCAACAAAGGGAGTAAATATCTCGCAAGGGAGTGCTAGCTGTTCTGCTACTGTTTTGGCTAAATCCTCTACCATTGACCCACCGCCAGACAGCCAAATGCCAGCTACTGCACCCGATCCTTGCACTGAGTTAAACCACTGCAATTGTCGTTTAAGGCGATCAATGAACTGTTGATAAAACTGTTCAACGCTGCGCTGCTGAGGCTCAATGATTTTCTCGGTTAGAGAGAGGGACGTTAACCAGTGGGTACCAAAAGCAATGTCTTTATAAAATGGCGGTTTATCGATGAAATCCAGGCATAAGGTGGTTTGTTTATAACCTATATCTACTAACATCCACTGCTTGCGCTGCTGGGTGTGATTCACTTGACGTAAGATGTGAGCAAAACCATGACAAGGAATATCCAGTAGTGTGGCAGAAAACCCCGCCTGAGCAAGCGCGGAAACTCGGCTAGTCACCACTTCCTGACGCGTCGCGTAGACTTGATAGGTTTCTCCTCGGTTCTGTCCAAGAGCCTTAAGCGGTAAAGGGACAAAATCTAGGCTCAGCTCTTCAATCGGTAACGGTGACTGATGAGCAAAAGATTGATAAATGGCAAACTCTTTTTCACGCGGGTCTAAATCACCATCGATTTGTATTACTTTACTGAACACCGCGTTATCGGGCAGCGCCGTGGCAACTTTTCGACTTCGCCAAGGAAGCACTTTTTTAAGTTGTTTGAGTTTATTTACAATTTCCTGATGATTCAAAGTATCATTATCGGCGAAAATATCATCATCATTGACAATTTCATGGCAAGCGAGCAATTGATAGCCTGCTTGACTGGGTTTAAGCACGACAGCTTTAATACTGTAATTGCCTATATCCAAACCGATAATTAAAGATTTACTCATACGACGTACTCCAATAACTATACTCATCCTCATGCTAATATTGTGAGAAAATAGTGATTCACTATTTTTAACTGCTGAGGTTTTAGTCTAGAGTACAGGGGTTTGTATCAAGATAGCCTCTACTAAACAGGGATTCTCCGGTGAAGTTCATAAAGCGTTTACTAGTATTTTCATTGATTTGCATTATTCTTGGAGTCACTACAATTTTTGGCTTCTACTTTTATCTGAAACCTAATCTGCCTGACGTTGCCAAATTGAAAGACGTTCAGTTGCAAACTCCGATGCAGGTCTTTAGTCAAGATGGCAAACTGATCGCCCAGTTTGGAGAAAAGCGGCGCATTCCATTACGTCTTGAAGACATGCCACAATCGCTGCTTGACGCGGTCATCGCGACAGAAGACTCGCGCTTTTATGAACACTATGGTTTTGACCCTATCGGTATTACTCGCGCTGCCGTTGCTGTTATGGCATCAGGAAGTGCTTCGCAAGGGGCGAGTACCATCACTCAGCAGCTAGCTCGAAACTTCTTCTTATCTAATGAGAAGAAAATTATGCGTAAAGTGAAAGAAATCTTTATTGCCGTTCATATTGAGCAAATGCTAAGTAAAGATGAGATTTTAGAACTGTACTTAAACAAAATTTATCTTGGTCATCGCTCTTACGGTGTTGGCGCCGCTGCACAAACCTACTTTGGTCGAGATATCAAAGATCTTTCTCTCAGTGAAATAGCCATGATTGCTGGCTTACCTAAAGCGCCATCAACAATGAACCCGCTATTTTCTGTTGAGCGAGCAACCCATCGCCGTAATATCGTATTAATGCGAATGTTGGCAGAAAATTACATTACTCAAGCACAATTTGATCAAGCCCGTAGTGAACCTCTCATTGCTAAGTTTCATGGCGCTGAAATTGAACTGCGAGCCCCTTATGTTGCAGAAATCGCTCGCGCTTGGATGGTGGAACGATACGGTGAAGAAGAAGCCTATACTTCCGGTATGAACGTTTATACCACGGTCAATGCCAAACATCAGGAAGCGGCTAACCAGGCGGCAATCGATAATCTACTCGCATACGATGTTCGCCATGGCTACCGTGGAGCAGAAAAAGTACTTTGGAGAGACAATCAACCAGCGTGGGACACACAAGCCATCGTTGCCCACTTACGTCGAGAGCCTACTTATGGCGATCTTTTCCCATCAGTGGTACTCAAAGTCGAAGATAAGTCGGTTCAAGTTTGGGTGAAAAACGCTGGACTAAAAACCATTGCTTGGCAAGATATGAACTGGGCAAGGCGCTTTATTACTGATGACCGTCAAGGTCCCCTCCCCAATACGGCCAGTGATATTCTCAGTGTGGGTGAACAAGTATGGATTCGTCGTCGGCATACGCCGGGTGATGAACAAGAGCACTGGGTACTGAGCCAAGTTCCTAATGCCAATACAGCTTTTGTCGCTATGGACCCTGATAATGGTGCCATTCTTGCGCTAGTGGGCGGTTTTAACTTTGTTCATAGCAACTTTAACCGAGCAACACAATCGGTACGCCAAGTTGGCTCTAGTATTAAACCGTTTGTCTATTCGGCGGCTTTGGAAAAAGGGCTGACGTTAGCCACTCTGATTAACGATGCTCCTATTAACCAATGGGATCAAAGCCAAGGTATCGCGTGGCGTCCTAGAAATTCACCGCCCACTTATGTCGGGCCGACTCGGTTAAGAGTTGGTTTAGCTCAATCAAAAAACGTGATGGCAGTTAGAGTGTTACGAGAAGTCGGTTTAGAAGAAACTCGTCATTTCCTTACCCGTTTTGGCTTTGATTTAGCACAGCTTCCTCGCTCTGAAACCATTGCCTTAGGCGCGGGCAGCTTAACGCCTGTGCAAATGGCACAAGGCTATTCGGTTTTTGCTAACGGCGGTTATTACGTGCAACCTTTTTATATTAGCAAAGTAGAAAATAGCTTCGGGGAGGTGGAGTTTATCGCGGATCCGAAAATCGTATGTCATCAAGATTGTCATGCTTCAGACAACCCCTTTAATGAGCAAGATGTTGAAACCATTTATGCACCACAGGTTATCTCTGAACAAAATGCCTTTTTAGTCCGAGAAATGCTCTATAGCAATATTTGGGGCGGAGGAGACTGGCGTGTAGGAACCGGCTGGAATGGCACTGGCTGGCGGGCTCAGCCTTTAAGACGGCGAGATATCGGCGGTAAAACTGGCACCACAAATGACTCGAAAGATGCTTGGTACAGTGGCTTTGCCCCCGGTATAGTGGCAACCGCTTGGGTTGGATTTGATGATCATAGTCGCAACCTGGGAAGCACAACGCCAAATCCCAATACCGATGACAATATTACGGGCGGAGAAGCCGGTGCCAAAACCGCGCAACCAAGTTGGGTAGAATTTATGCGTATCGCTCTTGATGGTGTACCACGCCAAACAAAGCAATTACCAGATAATATTATCCGCGTCAGGATTGATCGTGATACTGGCTTACTGACCAATAAGTTAGATGCAAGTTCGATGTTTGAATATTTCGTACAAGGCACTGAGCCCAAAGAATACGTCCAAGAGAAAACCAGCCACGATGTGTTTTCTTTGGATGACAACGATAGTCTGTTCTGAGCACTAGATTAACCAATAACAGCATAGAGCGTTACCCCGCCGGTCACTGGCTCGGGGTAGCGCTTAACCGCTTAGTCTCTACCTTGCGTATCACGTCAAAAACAGCTGAAAAGTCGGCTCAAGTCATCAAACAAGCTTAGGGTCTGTTGGCCTTTCGCGATTGAATTTTGTTCGAAAGGTCAACAGATCCTAAGCTGAACGATACTACTTTATTCAGAAACTTGTCAGCGACTGGCGATATTAGCCATGACTTCTTGCAAACGCTGCTGCATCACTTGCGCTAATTGCTCATAGCGACGACGTAATGGCGAGCCTGGCCGATAGGCGAGTACAATTTCACGTGATGGCTGTGGATTCACCGCTTTGAGATAACAAACGCCATCTTTTACTTTCTCTTCCGGCACAGCCAATTGTGGTAATAAGGTAATGCCCGCCCCAGCTGCAACCATGTTACGCAAGGTTTCTAAACTGGTCGCTTTAAAACGCTCGTCGTCTTTAGCGCCAGCGGCAAAGCAAAAACCCAAAGCTTGGTCACGCAAACAATGACCATCGCCTAAGGCTAATACGGTTCTACCATTTAGCTCCAACATATCCACTTCGTCACGATCAGCCCACTCATGGGAACAGGGGACGGCAATACTCATCGGCTCATGATAAATATTGATTTCCTTAAATACAGCGCTTTCCTCTACTGCCGCTAACACCAGGCAATCTAGCTTGCCCTCTTCCAGCTGGCGAACCAACTGATGAGTTTGCGCTTCATGTAAATATAACTCTAAATCAGGGAAACGAGCCTTTAATTCAGGAATAATCTTGGGTAATAAGTAGGGACCTAAAGTCGGAATAAAGCCAATATTTATCGGCCCACTCATGGCGCCATTTTGCTGACTGGCGAGCTCTTTAAATCGCTTGATCTCGTTTAGGATCTGTTTAGCTTGCTCAACGAGCAGTAAACCTGAATCGGTAAATAATACTCGACGACTGCTACGCTCTAACAACATGGTTCCTAGCTCATCTTCCAGCTTACGGATCTGACCACTTAACGTTGGTTGACTAACAAAACATGACTCAGCCGCTTTACGAAAATGCTTATGCTCAGCAAGCGCCACTAAATATTCAAAATCTCGAATGTTCATTATGTTCCTAAAATAAAATACAACCTCAATTTATCGGCTGATCAATAATCATATTCTCAAACTGCTTTTGGTTGCCGTTAGGTGCGGCAATGAGTTTACTGTACGTTCAAGTAAACAGGGATGACCCATTACTTCACTGTAACCATTGGCTCATCCTATCAAAAACCATAACATTGAACGCTGATAACTATCAAAAAAATGATTAGCGTTAGCGCTTGCTGAATGATTGCGGTTAAATGTCGCCCATCACACCCACGCTTTAATCCCAGCAAGCGATATATAGAACCTTGAAACTAGGCGGACTAACCAGTAATCTTTGCTTGAGCTTGCTGAGAAAAAGGGCTTGTATGCCATATCACTGTCCTCACTGCACCGAACCTTGGTTTTGGAAAAAAATCGGTCGCTGCCAGTCATGCATTAATCGCCTGAGCTTATTATCTATCGCTTGCTGGGCGCTTTGGTGGTGGTTTCGAGCTGAGCCAACGTCTATCGGATCGATTACGCTTAT
>SLFB01000190.1 GCA_007124475.1 Vibrio sp.
AGTGAAATCAAAAAGCATTCGAACTATTGCTAGTTCAGGTCACTCAGTTCATTGATAAATCTTTTTGATTATCATCAACGAGTGCCCACACAGATTGATTGGTTTAAATTGTTAAAGAGCGTTGCTTAGAAGTCTCATTGAGCTTCGAAGCGGAGGTGAATTCTAGCGAGTTAATTTGAAGAGTCAAACACTTTTTCAAATTTTCTTTTTTAGAAGCTTTCCCTCAACTAACACTGCCTGAAGCCTTGTGGCGTCTGCCGTGTCAGTGAGGGCGCATTATAGGGAGTTTGTTTAACTTGGCAAGTGCTTTTTAAATAAAAAATTGAAAAAGAGCGCAGTCAGACTACAAAGCAACCAAAATGGCATTTATTGATTACTTTGCAACCAGATATTTAAATGAAGGCATAGGCATCCGCAAACATACGCTCATTAACCGCATGTTTATGCTGAGTAAACTGGTCTCTTGCCGCTCCTGCCATATCAAAACGCCCAGCAATATAAATATCAAACTCAGCTAGTGATTCAAAATCCGCCATCACCGCCTGTAATACATTGCCAACTTTGCCAGACCATACAGATGATGGTGTTTCCACTGTGGGAATAAAATACATATTAGAATACTGGCTAGCTAACGCTTGCAATTCTTCCAGCGCATAAAGCTGGCTTTCATCCTTAGCTCCCCAGTAAAGATGGATCGGCATCGTTTGCTTGGTCGCTAGGCAATGATCCAGGATCGAACGCACATAACTAAACCCAGTACCGCCTGCGATTAATAATAGTGGTCGCTGGCTATCTTCTCTCACCCAGGCATCCCCATGAGGAGCATCAATCGTGATCTCACTGCCCTCAGCCAATGCGTTTTCCATCTGCTGGACAACTTGCTGCGCATAAGAATTATGCTCAGCAGCACCAATATGCAGCTCTATGTTTCCTTCAAGTTGACAAGGGCTATTCGCAATTGAAAATGCTCGCTTGTCTTTTTCTCCCATCATCACCATGACATATTGTCCCGCTTTAAAATCTAATCGCTGCGCAGGCTGCAGTAAAATGCGATGAGTATGGCTAGCAAGAGGAGAAATAGACTTAACTTTACATTGCATAGTGTTGAGCTTCCTTTTTACTTGTTTTGCTCAGGCTGACTACCACAAAACAAGCTATCTATAACCTAAAAACTAACCAGTACATAGTGAGCGTATTCATCACTGACTGGTATTCTCTATTATGTGGCAAATTAAAATCATGACGATAGAGGTTACCCAGCCACTGAGCACCCCATCGTTAACTTAAAAGCGATCTAACCCATTTCTGTATACACGCCTACGTCAACAGCGCATTATTTGATCGCTAATTGCGACCAAAGTTGATCAATCTTGGTAACCAGCTGAGGATCTTTCTTGATTGGTGTCCCCCATTCTCGAACCACTTCTCCTGGATACTTGTTAGTTGCATCTAAAGCAAGAGGCGATATACCACGACCCTGGTTGTCCAATTTGAATGTATCACGAGCTGGATCCATGCGAGTAGTTATCGCCCAAATGACATCATTCCAATCATGCACATTAACATCTTCATCACAAAGCACCAAAAATTTTACAGCGGTAAAATGTGATAAATATAGCCATACCTGTTCAAGCATTAATTTTGATTGCCCGGCCTGAGTTTTATCCATTGAGAGTAAAACGAACTGATTGTCGGCGCTTGGTGGTAAGTAAATCTCACGCAATTGGCTATGTTGCTGCTTCAACTTCAGCAAATCAGCCTCAGTGATCGGTGTCACCGGTCGAGTATTATTAAGGTTACTCGCCGACTCGACAGACCATTTCTCTGTCGCGTCTAAGCCCATTTTGGAACCTAGGCCAACCACAGGTGAAGCAAAATCCAATGAATCAATAGGGGTGTTTTCAATCATCAAACTATCTCGTACTGGCTGCATATGCCGAGTCATAGCTTGAATAACTGACGACCAATCACGCGCATCCACGGTGTGATCACAAACAATCACAAATTTGGTGTACATAAACTGACGAAGAAACGACCACACACCCATCATGACTCGCTTGGCATGTCCAGGATATTGCTTCTTCATCGTCACCACCGCCATACGATAAGAACACCCTTCTGGAGGTAGATAAAAATCGATAATCTCGGGGAACTGTTTTTGCAAAATAGGCACAAAAACTTCATTTAACGCGACACCAAGTACCGCTGGTTCATCGGGTGGCCGTCCGGTATAGGTACTATGATAAATGGCTTGTTGACGCATGGTTACATGAGTCACCGTAAAGACATGATGACGCTCAACTTCATTATAATAACCAGTATGATCGCCATAAGGGCCTTCATCAGCGAACTCATTCGGGTCAATATAACCTTCGAGAACAATTTCAGCACTGGCGGGAACGTCTAAATCATTACTGACTGATTTAACCACCTCAGTTTTACTACCACGTAATAAACCAGCAAAGGCATATTCAGACAAGGTATCTGGTACGGGGGTAACTGCACCAAGAATCGTTGCCGGGTCAGCACCAAAAGCCACCGAAACCGGAAAAGGTTCACCAGGATGAGTTTCCATCCAGTCACGCAAATCAAGCGCACCGCCACGATGAGCTAACCAGCGCATAATAACCTTATTCTTGGCGATCTTTTGTTGTCGATAAATTCCTAAATTTTGCCGTTTCTTGCTCGGGCCACGAGTAATGGTTAAGCCCCAGGTTAACAAAGGTGCGACATCATTAGGCCAACAACTCATGACTGGGATTTTATCTAAATCAACCTCATCTCCCTGCCAAATGATTTGTTGGCAAGGCGCTTTACGTAATCGCTTAACCGGCATATTCAGCACTTGCCGAAAAACTGGCAGCTTATCTAACGCATCTTTAAAACCGCGTGGCGGCTCAGGCTCTTTAAGATAAGCCAACAGTTTGCCTACTTCACGTAAATCTTTGACGCTTTCACGCCCCATTCCCATGGCTACTCGCTCAGGCGTACCAAATAAATTGGTCAATACTGGCATGTCATAGCCTAGCGGATTTTCAAATAGCAGAGCGGGACCACGCGATCTCAGCGTTCGATCGCTGATTTCCGTCATTTCATAATGAGGATCAACCGGATGAGTAATACGTTTTAACTCACCACGCTGCTCAAGGTAGGTAATAAAATCTCGTAAATCCTTAAAATTCATAAGCTTTCTTATTAGGGTCTGTTGACTTCAGTATAACAAAAAAGGCATCACATGATGGCTACTTTTACAACAAAACTGAGTAGATGCCCACTTAATGGTTATTACGTTAAATCGCCATTAAGGTTTAAACCTGAAGCATATCATTCGACATTTTGGGCAAAAAAAAACACCACGTTAACCGTAGTGTTTTTATATCAGATCAAATTTTATTGACGACGCATGGCATCAAAAAATTCATCATTGGTTTTGGTCATCGCCAACTTATCAATGAGGAATTCCATTGCATCAGTTTCACCCATAGGATGAACAATTTTGCGTAGAATCCACATTTTTTGCAGCTCATCCGTCTTGGTCAGTAACTCTTCACGACGTGTACCTGAACGGTTAAAGTCTATCGCTGGGAAGACACGTTTTTCAGCAATTTTACGATTAAGGTGCAGCTCCATATTACCTGTCCCTTTAAATTCTTCGTAAATCACTTCGTCCATTTTCGAGCCGGTATCAACCAAAGCAGTAGCAATAATGGTTAAACTACCACCTTCTTCGACATTACGTGCGGCACCAAAAAAACGCTTAGGGCGATGCAAAGCATTGGCGTCAACACCACCGGTCAAGACTTTACCTGATGAAGGCACAACCGTGTTATATGCACGAGCTAAACGGGTAATGGAATCAAGTAAGATAACAACGTCTTTCTTATGCTCAACTAAACGCTTAGCTTTTTCTATCACCATATCGGCAACTTGAACGTGACGTGATGCAGGCTCATCGAAAGTAGAAGCGATCACTTCCCCTTTGACCAAGCGTTGCATTTCAGTCACTTCTTCTGGGCGCTCATCAATCAGCAATACCATTAATACGCATTCTGGGTGATTGCTGGCAATACTTTGCGCAATGTTTTGCAGTAACATGGTTTTACCCGCTTTAGGCGGAGCAACAATCAAACCACGCTGGCCTTTACCAATTGGAGAAGCGAGATCAAGCACGCGTGCAGTAATATCTTCAGTAGAACCATTACCACGTTCCATCACCATACGTTCATTGGCATGTAAAGGCGTTAAGTTTTCGAAAAGAATCTTGTTGCGGGCATTATCAGGCTTATCGTGGTTAACCGTGTTCACTTTAAGCAGTGCGAAATAACGTTCACCTTCTTTAGGTGGGCGAATTTTCCCTGCGATGGAATCACCTGTACGCAAATTGAAACGGCGAATTTGACTTGGTGACACATAAATGTCGTCAGGTCCCGCAAGATAGGAGCTATCTGCGCTACGTAAGAAACCGAAGCCGTCTTGAAGAATTTCCAAAACACCATCGCCAAAAATATCTTCACCGCTTTTAGCATGCGCTTTAAGGATAGCAAAGATGATGTCTTGTTTTCTCAGACGTGCAAGGTTTTCAAGGCCTAGGCTCTCACCAAGTTTAACAAGATCAGACACAGGTCTGCTCTTCAATTCTGTTAGATTCATTGTGGTGGATACTTGTTTAGTCAAAATAGGATCTATTTTCTAGTTAAGATGGATTTGGTCTCAGGATTGACCAAGAA
>SLFB01000246.1 GCA_007124475.1 Vibrio sp.
AGGAATCGACATCGCCGATATCAGCCATGTTATTAATTTTGATATGCCCCGCAGCGCTGACATTTATTTACATCGTATCGGCCGCACCGCTCGCGCCGGTAAAAAAGGCATCGCTATTTCTCTGGTTGAAGCGCACGATCAAATGATGATGGATCGAGTTGCCCGCTATGTAAAAGAAGAAATCAAAGAACGCTTTATTGATGGCCTACGCCCAACTCATAAAAAGCCAACGTTTAAGAAAAAGAAAAAAGACGATAAAAAGAAAAAAGATGACAAAAAAAGTAGCGTGAAGAAAAAAGCCAAGAAAAAGAAATAATCTCTTTGATTTTAAGTAAGGCAAGTCATCCCTATCAGGCTTCACCCTAAACGACTTGACCTTGCAGCAGCAAGTAACAAAGGGCTAAAAAACCAACAAGCCGATGAGTTTCTCATCGGCTTGTGATTTAAGAGCTTTATGATTAGGTTCTGTTGACCCTAGCGATTAATGTTCGCGAGTTGCGCGGAAAACAACCTCTGGCGAACGCTCTTTCGCCAAATTTAAATTGACCATGGTTGGAGCAATATAAGTTAGATTATCACCACCATCTAAAGCCAAGTTACTTTGATTTTTGCGCTTAAATTCTTCGAACTTTTTCACATCATCACAATCTACCCAACGCGCGGTCGCCACATTGATGCCTTCATAAATCGCTTCAACATTGTATTCTGACTTCAAACGCGCAACGACCACGTCAAATTGCAGTACCCCAACAGCACCAACAATTAAGTCGTTATTTTGTAGCGGACGAAAAACCTGCACTGCCCCTTCTTCAGACAATTGTACTAATCCCTTTAACAACTGTTTTTGCTTAAGTGGATCTTTTAAGCGAATACGACGGAATAATTCTGGCGCAAAGTTAGGGATCCCTGAGAACTTCAATGATTCACCTTGAGTAAAGGTATCACCTATCTGAATCGTACCGTGGTTATGTAAACCGATAATATCACCGGCAAAGGCTTCTTCAGCCCGAGAACGATCGCCCGCCATAAAAGTTACGGCATCAGAAATACTGACTTGCTTACCAAGACGAACATGATTGATCTTCATGCCCTGCTTGTACGTTCCGGAAACGATACGCATAAAAGCAATGCGATCTCGGTGTTTAGGATCCATGTTAGCTTGAATTTTAAACACAAAACCAGAGAACTTTTCTTCACTGGCTTCCACCACACGCTCATTGGCCTGACGAGGCAATGGTGATGGTGCCCATTCGGTTAAACCATCCAGCATATGATCAACGCCGAAATTACCTAATGCGGTACCAAAAAACACGGGGGTTAAAGCACCCTGCATAAACAGCTCACGATCAAATTCATGAGAAGCACCAACAACAAGCTCTAACTCTTCACGTAATTGACTTGCTAATTCTTCGCCAATTTGAGCATCCAACTCAGGATTATTCAGCCCAGGGATGATAAGTGAATCTTGAATGGTATGCCCTTGACCTGTGGAGTACAAAATCGTTTCATCACGATGGATATGATAAACCCCTTTAAACTCTTTACCACAGCCAATCGGCCAAGTGATAGGCGCACAGGCAATGTTTAACTCATCCTCGACTTCATCCATCAACTCCATAGGATCACGGATATCACGGTCCAATTTATTCATAAAAGTGATAATTGGCGTGTCACGTAGGCGAGTCACTTCCATCAGCTTACGGGTACGATCTTCTACCCCTTTGGCGGCATCAATGACCATCAAACAAGAGTCAACAGCTGTTAGCGTGCGGTAAGTATCTTCTGAAAAGTCTTCGTGCCCTGGGGTATCCAATAAATTGACTAACGCATCTCGATAAGGAAATTGCATTACGGATGTTGTAACCGAAATCCCCCGCTCTTTTTCCATTTCCATCCAGTCGGATTTCGCGTGCTGTGCAGCTCCACGGCCTTTTACCGTACCTGCGGTTTGAATAGCGCGGCCAAATAATAAAACTTTTTCAGTGATGGTAGTTTTACCCGCATCGGGATGCGAGATGATAGCAAAAGTTCGACGTTTAGAGACTTCGCCGATAAAAGGGCTGGTTGACATGCAAGGTATCTTCTTTTTCAACTGATCACCGATTTTGTGCTAGTGATCAAGCCTGTGGTTCAAATTGTCGGCTATTCTCGCTGATCTTGACGCTCAGAGCAACCATAGCCAGCTCTCATAATTCACCGCATTCATTTAATTAATTCATAAAAATGAACTATAAATAGTAAAGAACTTCAAACCCATAGTATGCCGATGACCTTAAAACCCCTTGATACACTCGCCTTTAGACAAGCCAAAACGGTATTTTGGGTATCGGTATTAATTGGCCTAGGCTTTAGCTTTTATCATACCGTGGTTGACTTTCATCATGAAAGAGTGAGAGTGGCTGACTATTATCAGTTTAAACTACTCCAAAATTACACTAATGCGAGTCAAGCCGCCTACCATCTCAATCAATACCTAGCAGAGCAAGTGGTCACGACCATAATGGCCGACCCTGCGGTACTCAGCGCAGCGGTTGTCGATGATTTTGGTGATGTACTCGCCTCTCAAACACGACCTCAACCAGCAAGTTCATGGCTACTGACTTGGCTGGCGAATTATCTTACCCCCGCTGACACTTTGTTTGTCAGCACACTTCATCAGCCTGATACCTCTTTTGTGGTCGGACAGCTAAAATTTACCATTCATGGCCATAGTATTGCTGATCGCTATTTAGTAAAAACCACTCGCGTGATTTTGTTTGACTTGCTGCGCAATGCGCTGCTCACCTCAATTTTACTGTTCTTTTTCTATCGTAAGCTTTCTCGGCCTATCACCATGTTAACCCATTGGGTACGCTCACTACACACAAAACCCGAATCCATTCCTGCGCCGTTATTACAACAAAAAAACGAGCTCAGTGAGTTAGCTACCAGCTTCCAACATTTATGGCGTGAGCGAGAAAAGGCCCAAGAGAAGCTCAATTATCTGGCTTATTATGATCAACTGACTGGGCTCGTTAACCGCGTACACCTATTACAACACCTAACTCAAGCGATTGATTTAGCCAATAAGGCTCAATCTTCCGGCGTGCTAATGTACTTAGACTTAGATCGCTTCAAAACCATTAACGACTCCCTTGGACATACCATAGGCGATCAATTAATTCAGTCGATAGCCAATCGTTTACAAGCATGGGCACACAAAAGTTATACCGTGGCTCGAGTTGGTGGAGATGAGTTTGCGATACTTATTCCCAGCTTACCTCACCAACAAACCTCTAGCGTTGCTCAGCAGCTTATCGCGTTATTAGCCAACCCCCATTGCATTGATGATCATCAGTTGTATTGTACCGCCAGTATTGGTATCGCCACCTTTCCTACCACTGACTCCAGCAGTTTGGATATTTTCCGACAAGCCGATACCGCACTCTATCGAGCGAAAAGCTGTGGGCGTAATAAATTTTTATTTTATGAGCCAGGAATGCAAGCGCAAGTCGAGTCTTTTTTAAACATCGAGAAAGGCTTGCATGATGCTTTGCATCATCAACAATTAGAGCTCTATTATCAGCCACAAGTGAATCAAAACCATCAACTGATTGGTGTGGAAGCTTTGATCCGTTGGCGTCACCCCCACAAAGGCATATTACCTCCGGGCCTATTTATGCCTATCGCTGAAGAAACCGGGCAAATCTTACCGGTTGGACGCTGGATTATTGAGCAAGCGTTTTATCAACTGGCTGAGTGGCGTAAAAAAGGAATGTTACCAGCCAGTTTTTCTCGCTTAGCGATCAATATTAGTCCACTACAATTCTCACAAGATTCATTCGTAGAGCACATTATTACTACCATGCAGCAAGCAGGCATTGGTGGCCAAGAGATTGAGCTGGAAATAACAGAAAGCTTGTTACTGGATAACGTTGAAGAAGCCATGCAAAAAATTGCTCAACTGAAGGACTACGATCTTAAAGTTGCGATTGACGATTTTGGTACGGGTTATTCTTCCCTTCGCTATTTAAAAGATTTGCAAGTTGATGTACTGAAAATCGACCGCTCTTTCGTTACTCAACTTCACCTAGATACCAGTACACAAGCTATCGTCGATACCATTTTACTCATTGCGCAACGATTAAATTTAACGGTCATTGCCGAGGGGGTAGAAGAGGTCTCAGAGTTAAACCAACTCAAGCGAATGGGCTGCCAACAGTTTCAAGGCTACTTATTCGATAAGCCACTGAGTAAACAAGAGCTGGAGCAACGTTTTCTCAACTCCGTTTATCCTGAAGATATAGAATTAATGAGTTGACGAGTTAACGTCCGTGATCACTGCACTAGAGAAAATAACTAGATAGACTCAAATGGCGTTGCAGGTAAGCGAAAAAATCCGTTCATCTCCATTCGTAGAGACAGAGGATATGATTGGAGGCGTTAACAACGTAGCCAACATCTTTGTGGCGTCAAGTAAGCAAAGGGGAGCAAGTGACTTCTCACCGCCTTATCAGGCGATGCTTCTTACTTCATTAGCCGTTGCTCGATAGTATCGAGACTTACACAGCTTCCATAAGCAGAGACGATTGTCCAACCGCCTTTAATTCTAGAATGCCTTTATCACGGATATTGAGGGCGGCGTTTAAGTCGCGGTCTATATCTGTAGTTCCGCAAGATGGGCAATCCCACTTGCGAACTGATAAGGGCATATCATCCATTTTATGACCGC
>SLFB01000104.1 GCA_007124475.1 Vibrio sp.
AGCTGCAGGGGTGTTGGCTACGTTCGTTCGCCCCAATCACATAGTCTATCTATGCTCATGGGGACTCACTCACTTGCCGCCTACCTGCAACTCCAAGTTGTTTGGGTATAGTACTTAAGTGTGGTGTTTTTTTTCGACTCATCCAGACGACTTTGGTCTAATACGTAGCGCGACAGTCAAAGCGTTATGGCTTGATCGATCAAAACAGCCCTCTAGCGTGTGCTGGAATCTATCTGTTTAGCTCAATCACTGGTCTGTTGATCGCCATGAGGACGCATGAACTCGCTGCCTATCCGCTACTCCACGTGGTGTAGCTATCGGTCGCTTAAGTGCTTTTTGCTCAAGTACTCGGCGCTGAAGTACGAGTCGGTTAGGGAGAGATAACCCAGAAATCTTACCTTGCGTTAAAGATCCCTTTTTACTTTTCGTTACCTGTTGCATAATCGGCGCACTTTTTACCCCTCAGTACCGATAATTGCGCTTTGCTGTGTGATTATCCGTGGTAAGCCGAGCTGGGGCGATAATGATTTAGGATATACGATGTTAAAACCTTCCCCTTTTGGTTGGGTCGCTCAATATTTTATTGGTTTCTTTTTCGCGTACGGAGTTTATTTACCGTTTTGGGCTTTATGGTTTGCTGATCAAGGCGTATCAGCGACCGATATTGGTGTGTTAGTTGGCATTGGCTTTGCCACGCGTTGTGTGGCCAACTTATTGTTTACGCCGCGGATCCATAAAGTTGAACACTTACTGCCGGCTTTGCGTTGGCTAAGTCTGGCGGCATTGCTGTTTATCGCGTTCCACTTTTTTACTGGTGGCAGCTTCTGGTTGATGGCTTTGGCGACGGTGCTGTTTAATCTCTGCTGTGGCCCGATAGTGCCGTTATCTGATGCGATGGCAAATTACTACGCGAAACATCAATTACTTGACTATGGGCGGGCTCGTTTATGGGGGTCGGTGGCGTTTATTGCTGGCTCAACCGTGGTTGGGTATCTGGTGGCGTTATATGGCAGCAGTATGATCCTTTATACCGCCTTATTCGGTGCCGCCATGACCTTATTGTTTAGTTTGCGTAATCCCCAGGTGATGCCGGTAACGGAAAACGAGGCTTACCAAGTTCGTCCTAAACTGACACATTTGTTGTGTGAACGGCCGGTGGTGAAGTTTTTAGTCTTAATGGCTTTGATTCAAGGAAGTCATGCGGCGTATTACAGTTTCAGTGCCATCTATTGGAAACAGGCTGGGCATTCAGAGGCGATCATCGGCTATTTATGGAGCTTAGGGGTTGTTGCGGAAGTGTTGGTGTTTGCTTTGAGTAAGCGTTTATTTGCTGGCTGGAGTTTAAGGGCGCTTTTTGTGGCGGCGGCCATTGGGGTGATGTTGCGTTGGGGCTTAACGGCTTCCACTACCGCGATACTGGCGTTGGTGGCGATCCAATTGTTACATGGGGTGACCTTTGCCATGGCGCACATTGCGGCGATTCAATATATTCAGTATGCGCCACAAAATAAGATGGTTGCTTTACAGGCCTTGTATAACGCCATTCCGCTTGGTGCTGTGATTGCTTTGCTCACCACTTTCAGTGGTTGGGGATACGATCATTGGGGGGCGGGTGTGTTTTGGGTGATGGCCAGCTTGGGCGTGATAGCGCTGTTTATTAAGGTTGAGACACCAAACCGCGAGCCACAGCCAATCAAAGCTGCGCCGGAAGCACAGAATTGATCCTTGCTCGTTGAGTTATTGGTTAATCCTTTGTTAAATGAAACCTCCTCTTTATGAGGGGGTTTTTGTTTCTGATAACGAAAAGGATGCACCATGCAGGGATGGTTAGTGATCACCGTATCACTGGTTTACTTGGGTTTATTGTTTGTTATTGCTTGGTATGGGGATAAACAAAGCCGTTGGTTAGCTCAGTGGCGACCATGGATTTATAGTTTATCGATTGCTGTTTATTGTACCTCTTGGACTTTCTATGGCACCGTTGGCCAAGCCAGTGTTAACCCTTGGTCTTTCCTGCCGATTTATATTGCGCCAATGCTGGTGTTTATTTTTGGTTGGCGCTTGTTGGCGCGACTGATCTTAATTGCTAAACGTGAACATATTACTTCGATCGCTGATTTTATTGGTGCCCGTTATGGAAAATCTCAAGGGTTAGCGGTGGCGGTAACCTTGATCGCTGTGGTGGGGATTTTGCCTTATATTGCGTTGCAATTACGCGGTATTACCATGGGCTTGAACTTGGTGGTGCCAGATTTAGCGAGCCAGTTTGGTTATTCTGATGAATCCATTTCTTGGTTTGTGGTGCTGGCTTTGGCCTTGTTTACTATGCTGTTTGGTACTCGGCATATTGATAACACTGAGCATCACCGCGGTATGATGATGGCAATTGCCTTTGAATCGGTTGTCAAACTGGTGGCGTTTTTAGCGGTCGGTGTCTTTGTTGGTTACTTGTTTTTCTCTTCCCCACAACTGGATATGCTGACTATGGCGCAGCAGAGTTATCAGTCTCCCAATTGGATAACCTTGCTAATTCATACTTTGTTAACCATGTTAGCCATTCTTTGTTTACCGCGTCAGTTTCATACCATGGTGGTGGAAAATGAGCGGCCACAAGATTTACATACTGCTCGTTGGGTATTTCCGTTGTATTTGCTGTTAATGGGGCTGTTTGTGTTACCCATTGCTTGGCTGGGGCAAGCACTAGTGCCCGCGGCCCCCGCTGATACTTTAGTGCTGAGTATTCCGATGGCCGTCGGGGCGGAATCTATTGCACTGCTGGCATTTTTAGGTGGTACATCCGCGGCTTCAGGGATGGTGATTGTCTCTACCATTGCGTTAGCGATTATGGTGTCTAATGACTTGGTGATGCCATTATTACTTCGCCGTATGCGTTTAACTCATCGTAGCCATCGTCATTTCTCTGGTTTATTGGTGATTATTCGCCGCGGGCTGATTTTATTATTATTGTTAGGCGCTTGGGGATTTTATCTTGCCCTTGGCAGTATTCCTTCACTCTCGGCGATTGGTTTTTTATCATTTTCAGCCATTACTCAGTTTGCCCCAGCGGTGATTGGCGGCATGTATTGGCGTGATGGTAATCGCAAAGGCGTTTATGCCGGTTTAGCGGTGGGTTTCAGTGTGTGGCTCATCACGCTCATGAGCGCAACGCAAATGCTGGCTGGGGATGCGCAAAATAATCCGTTATTGTGGATTATCACTCCGCCTAATAGTTTGTCTGACCTTGGTTTGAGTGCCGTTGATTGGGGGATGCTACTTAGCGTATCACTCAATACCTTGTGCTATTTTGTGATTTCGCTGCTGACTCGTTCTAGTTTAAGTGAGCGTTTACAGGCGGCGGCCTTTATTGGTACGCCATTACCTGAAAATGAAAATATGAGCTTATACCAAAGTCGAGTGACGGTGGGGGAGTTAGAAATGCTGGCTTCTCGATTTGTCGGACGCTCTCGAGTACGTCATGCTTTTGGTCAATTTTGGGCTCAGCAGCACTTGGCATTAATGCCTAATCAACAAGCGCCATCAGGACTGATTCGCCATACCGAGCGCGTCTTGGCCGGGGTGTTTGGCGCTTCTTCTGCCAAGCTGGTGTTAACGTCCGCTTTGCAAGGGCGGAAAATGCAGTTAGAGGAAGTGGCGACTATAGTGGATGAGGCGTCGGAACTGTATGATTTTAGTCGCGGTTTATTACAAGGAGCGATAGAGCATATTGGTCAAGGGATCGCGGTGGTGGATAAACAGTTGCGATTAGTGGCTTGGAATCAGCGTTATCTAGAGCTGTTTCATTTTCCGCCCGGGTTGATTCAGGTTGGGCGACCGATTGCTGACATTATTTTACACAATGCTCAGCAAGGCTTGTGTGGCCCAGGCGATCCTGAAGAGCATGTGCGCAAGCGAGTCGCTTATCTAAAACAAGGCTCTCAGCATACCTCTTCAAGAATGCGCAGTGATGGGCGAGTGATCGAAGTGCAGGGTAATCCTATGCCTGGTGGCGGCTTTGTGATGAGCTTTAGTGATATCACGGTGTTTCGCAATGCAGAGCGACAATTAAAAGAGACCAATGAATATCTTGAAGAGCGGGTGTTAGAGCGGACCCGTGAACTGGAAGCGTTAAATACGCAATTGGTGTCGGCAACCCAAAAGGCAGAGCGTGAGTCACAATCGAAATCTCGCTTTTTGGCTGCCGTTAGCCATGATTTAATGCAGCCATTAAATGCCGCTCGCTTGTTTGCCTCTTCGTTATCTGAGGTGGCTAAAGAGCAAGAATCTCAGCGCTTAGCTCACCATATTGAAAGTGCGCTAAGTGCAGCGGAAGATTTGATTGGTGATCTACTAGATATTTCACGCCTAGAATCCGGCAAGTTGGAAATTCATCAGCATGCTTTTCCTATTCGCAGCATATTAATCAATTTACAAGCTGAGTTTTCTCTGTTGGCTCAACAGCAGGGCATCACTTTTCACATGATTCCTTGTGGTGTGTATGTGCAGTCGGACCCTAAGTTACTACGTCGTGTATTGCAAAACTTCCTCACTAATGCTTTTCGTTATGCCCCCCAAGGTCGCATTGTTTTGGGTGTTCGTCGTTATCAAGGTCAGGTGCGAATTGAAGTTTGGGATAATGGCTTTGGCATTGCCGAGGATAAGCAGCAAGAGATCTTTGAAGAGTTTAACCGCGGCGGTCAGATCCGC
>SLFB01000234.1 GCA_007124475.1 Vibrio sp.
GTTGAGAAAATAGAAGCTCAAATCAAAGAAGCGAGTCAAGGTGCGCTAGGTTTAGAGTCGAATGTACTAGAAGCAGAAGCGGGTAGAGTAAAAGCGATTGCCGATAGAGATAAAGCGCAGCGTGAATATGCTCGTTATCAACAGGGCTATAGTCGAGGCGCATTCACTGAACAAGATCTTGATGCCCGCCGTCAAGCTTACTTAGCCTCTGAAGCCGCTGTCGATATTGCTGAAGCTCGTTTAAATCAAGCGTATATTGCTTTAAACTCACAAGTTGGTGGCCAAAACACCACCGTTGCTCGTTTACTCGCTGACTATCGCCAAGCGCAATTTAACTTAGAACAAACGGTAGTACGAGCGCCGACCGAAGGCTTTGTTACTCAGCTTACTTTGCGTCCGGGAGTTATGGCTGTGCCGCTTCCTTTAGCTCCAGTAATGACCTTTATTCATAGTGAAGATAGACTATACACTGCCGCATTTCGGCAAAACTCTTTACAACGCTTAGCTCCTGGTTTTGAGGCTGAATTTATTTTTCCTTCTCTGCCTGGGAAAGTATTTAAAGGCGAAGTAGTTGATGTTCTACCGGCTATAGCTGAAAGCCAATTTCAAGCTCAAGGAAGATTAATTGGTACTGATGCATTTCGCTCAAATGGACGAACTCTAGTCTCTTTAAAAATTACTGATGATTTGACGGCTTATCATTTGCCACTCGGTACAAGCTTTGAGGTTGCTGTTTATTCAGATAGTTTTCATCATGTATCGATTATGCGTAAAGTCTTAATTCGGATGAAGAGCTGGCAAAATTACCTTTTTCTCGATCATTAACATTTTAAATAAGTCATTTCCTTTCTATTTGAAGCTGCAGGAGGGGGCTAATGGCTGGTGAGTAATTTTTGTAGCTTATCTCTTTGCATCTCGATGTGTGTTCGCTCAGGGCCTTGCTGTTGGCAGTGTTCTAATATGTAATCAAGGGAATTAAGTACTGTACGCCAACGGGGCGTTTTGGGCAGTGTTTCTATGCGCAGATACTTATCTAAGGTGCGTGTTTGTAACGTACTACGATCTAAATACACTCGCCATAAACCACTTTGCTCGGCGAAATCAAACTTACTTTGCCCAGTCACCTTTTCCCAATAGTCTAACGCATTGGTAATGGCATCAACTAAAACCGAGCGCATCAGCTCTTGTTTAGAAGGACTGTCATGCGCGACTTTATCGGCTAAACGAGTAAATTCCCCTCCTAGTTCTTTAAGTTGCTGAAGTTTATCTTTATCTGCAGCGAACGCGTAATTTGAAAGAGCATCAATGGCTGTTTCGAGCTGTTGAATTCGGCTCGCGTTAACATTGCCACCGACATCAAAAAGATACATGGCTTTTAAGCCACTGCCTGCTGGCAAGCAAACAATGTCGGCAGATAGATGTTGCCGCCTATCATCGACATAAATATCAACGTTACCACAATAGTGGTCTTGTTCTACCTGTAAGTATTTGGGCGCAATCAGCTCTTCGCCGTCGGAGCGTTTCAGTTGCTCACCACTACGCTTAAACAGTTTGCAAGCAGCTTGATTAGCAAAGTGAACCTTATTATCTTCACGCAAACATACAATCGCTTCAGGGGCTGAGTTCAATTGCTCTAATAAGTGACCTTGAGTTTCGAGTAAACTTGCTTCAACCATCGCTCGTTGTTTGAGTTCTTGTTGTAATCGGTGATTTTCAATCCGCCGTAGTTCGGCTTTACTTGCGGTTAGATGAGCTTTAATTCTCGCTACCAGTTCTTGTTTATCAAAAGGTTTGGATAGGTAGTCATTTGCTCCAGCAGCAAAGCCTTTAATTCGATCATCGGTTTGATTTAATGCCGTCAGCATAATAATAGGCAGTTGAGCGTGATCGTAATTTAAGCGCAATTGCTGACAGACTTGATAGCCACTCATACCGGGCATCATGATATCTAATAAAATCAGCTCTGGTTTTTCAGTTTCTACGGCAGTGATAACTTGTGGCCCATCAGCGGCGGTACGCACTCGATAGCCTTCTAAGCGTAAAAAGCTTTCTAACACACGTAAGTTTACTGGCTCATCATCGGCGACTAATACTAATGGCCCATCTGGATTATCAGGGGGAAGTGGAGCATCCGAGTCATCCATTATTGCTAGTTCAGAAAGTTGAAAGTGAGCGACTTGCCCCTGCTGGGCCTGTTCAATTTGTTGTTGAGAAGCTAGCGGTAAAGTAAAGCTGAATGTTGTTCCAACCATGAGTTGACTGCTGACATATAAGGATCCTTGCATCAATTCAATTAATTGCCGGCTAATGGTTAATCCTAATCCTGCCCCTTGACGATAGTGGTTACTATCGTGTCCCGCTTGAATCAAAGGTTCAAAAATATAATGTAGCTGCTCGGCCGGAATGCCTTGTCCGGTATCGACCACTTGGACTCGAATATGGTTATTTAATCGAGTGGCTGAAATCACAATTTTCCCTTCGCTGGTATATTTAATGGCATTACCGATGAGATTATAAAGGACTTGTTCTAGGCGTTGGGCATCCGCTGCCACCCATAATGAAGCGTCGGTGATTTGATTAATAATACGTAGCTTTTTTTTACCCAGTAAATGTTGAGACAGGGTTAATACCATGCGGGTTGCCTTGGATAAATTAACCGCTTGGATATCGATATCTAAATAACCGTAACGCATTTTATGATAATCGAGTAAATCATCGACTAAGTTAGCTAATCGTTGACCGCTGCTAATGATGATATCTAGCTGATAACGATGATCGCTACTAATGGGGCCGTTGGCTCCAGAACGAAGTGCTTCAGCAATACCTATCATGCCATGTAGTGGCGTGCGTAATTCATGAGAGGTGGTGGCTAGAAATTCATCTTTTAGTTTATTGGTTAATTGCAGTTCATCATTTTGTTTACGGATTAATTGAATATTACTTTCCAGCTCAATGTTTTGCGTTTCAATTAATTGAATTTTTTCACTAATGGAGCGGCGCATTCTTTCAAAGCTTACTGCCAGGCGACCAATTTCGTCTCGACGTTGCGTATTGAACATCGCTTGATCGAGGTCTCCGGCAGACACGCGTTCAGCAGCCCATGTCAGCTTAAGTAGGGGTCGAGTGATAAAGTTAGATAAGTAGTGTGAAGCAATAACGACGGAAACAATGGCGACTAACATCGCCAATACAAATATTTTTTTTAGCTGACTTACTCTTGAAAAAGCCTCTTGTTCAGACAGTTCAACCACTAAGGCCCAATTAAGATCATGCAAGTAAATGGGGGTATAGGCAGCAATTTTAGTTTCGCCTAGCGTATTGTGATACGTGCTAACGGCACGCTCACCAGCCAGTGCTCGATTAATGACTTCTGTACTGGATTTAATATCACTCACTTGATAATCAAGTGTGCGAGGGTAATGATCATTACCCACTAATAACACTCTTTTTGCCGACGCTTGATTATGCTCCGCGATCAGCCGACTGATGCCATTATTGGGTAAGCGAAACATGGCATAACTGTGTAAATAACCTTGTTGAATAATTGGCGCGGCGAGCCAAGCGTATTGACGGCCATTGTGCTCAGCGAAATCGGAGACAATAATCGGAGTAACATCTTCATTAATGCTGCGTTGCTCAGCCACTTGCTGTTGCAGTTGTTTAAACGTGGTAGCTAAATGTGGATGCTGTTGATTGTCACTAACGAGGTTAGTGCCATAGTAAGCATGCTTAAAAATGGAATAAACGACATTCCCTTGCAGATCTACTAATAAAATATCATCAAAATCAGAGCGTTTAAGTAGCTCTAGATAGCTAGGGTGATAGCGTTTATGCAGTAAACGATAACGTTCACTTGCTGCGTAACTGGTTGATTGAGGTTGAATTGATGTTCTTATTTGATCACCGGTACCCGGTATATAACGCTGTTGAGCATGTTGGCGAGCTTGCTCGATATTGACTCCTAAGCGTTGAAAAGCATTCACTAAGCCATAAAAACGCCCGCCACTGGCGTAGGCGAGTTCTGAACGAACAAAGCCCATCACCTCTGATTCTTTGGCGGTAAAATAGTCGAAGATTTGTTGCTGTTTACTGTCCCTGGCCGATAGCAAATGTGTTGTGCTTTGCTGCTGTAGATCTTTACTGTGGCTATGGAGAAAAAAGAGAGCAGTGGTGGTTAACGGAATTAGACTTAAACACAGAAACGCTAGCATAAGCGTATTTTGAAGACGTATGAATTTCTGTTGCTGCTTAAACATGATCAATCCGTGATATCTCACCATGAGCTGCGCTGAGTACTAGTGGGTGAGGAGGGTGAGTAATAAAACTGACATATCTAACTAATCTAACGTGATTTTTTATTTTGACAAGTTAGCCACCAATAAAGCGTGTCTACGGGCGCATTTTTATGAAGCATTTGCCGTCTAGCTGCCGCGCCAAGCTGCTGGGCTATACCCTTCCTACTTGAAGCTGCAGCTGTGTTGGCTACGTTCGTTCACCCCAATCACATAGTTTGCCTATGCTCATGGGGATTCGCTCACTTGCCGCCTACCTGCAACTTCAAGTCGTTTGGGTATAATACCCAAACAGTTTGGCGTGATGAGAATATGATGGATAAGCGGTGCTATTGATCAACCGGGTGCGA